>NZ_JBBCMI010000011.1:0-158270 GCF_037152415.1 Cedecea sp. AS113 | reverse complement strand
GCACGGCTGGGACGGAAGTCGCTGTCGTTCTCAAAATCGGTGGAGCTGCATGATAAAGTCATCGGGCATTATCTGAACATAAAACACTATCAATAAGTTGGAGTCATTACCAGAAAATCCATTCAGTACGTTTCAAAATTGCACTCATGAACGCACAACTGACCGAAATCATGCGCCTTATCACCAATCTGATCCGCACCGGAACCGTAACGGAGGTGGACCGGGACAACTGGCTGTGCCGGGTGAAAACGGGCGAGCTTGAAACCAACTGGATTAACTGGCTGACCTGCCGGGCTGGCAAGTCCCGCACCTGGTGGAAACCATCTGTGGGGGAGCAGGTGGTGTTGTTCAGCCTGGGCGGCAATCTGGAAACCGCTTTTGCCCTGCCTGCCGTCTACTCAAATCAGTTTCCGCCACCTTCAGACTCTGAGGACGGCAACGTGACGGAATACCCGGATGGTGGCTGGTTTGAATATGAACCTGCCTCCGGGCGCTGGTATGTGCGCGGTATCAAATCCATGGTGATCGAGGCAGCGGATAACGTCACCTTCAAAACCGGAGAGTTTGTGGTGGAGGCTGACACTACCCGCATTAACAGCGAGGTGGTGATCAATGGCGGCGTGACCCAGGGCGGCGGTACAATGAATTCCAACGGGATCGTGGTTGATAAACACGGTCACAAGGGAGTCAAGTCAGGCGGCGATACGTCAGGAGGCCCGGTATGACGATGTATTACGGCATGAACAGCGCCACAGGTAAGGCCATTACCGACACTGAACATCTGCGCCAGTCGGTGAAAGACATTCTCATCACGCCGCAAGGCAGCCGCATTGCCCGCCGGGAATATGGTTCGCTGCTGTCGGCGCTGATTGACCAGCCACAAAATCCGGCCTTGCGCCTGCAGATGATGAGTGCCGTGTATGTGGCGCTGATGCGCTGGGAGCCACGGCTTACTCTGGACGCAATAACCATTAGCAGCAGCTTTGACGGCTCAATGGTCGTTGACCTGACGGGGCGGCGCACTGACGGCACGCCTGTTTCTCTTTCCGTTGCAACAGGAGCACAAAGTGGCAGCCATTGATCTTTCCCAGCTCCCGCCGCCGCAAATCGTGGATGTGCCGGATTTTGAAACCCTGCTTACTGAGCGTAAAGCGTCTTTTGTGGCGTTATATCCGGCGGATCAGCAGGATGCAGTACGGCGCACGCTCGCGCTGGAATCGGAACCTATTACCAAACAGCTGCAGGAGAGCACTTATCGTGAGGTCCTTCTGCGACAGCGCATCAACGAGGCCGCGCTGGCGGTGATGGTGGCTTACTCCAACGGCAACGATCTGGAGCAGCTCGCCGCCAACTGTAACGTGAAGCGTCTGATTGTGACGCCTGCCGATGATAGGGCCGTGCCACCTGTCCCGGCGGTGTACGAGTCTGATGAAGAACTGCGCCCGCGTATCCCGGAAGCCTTTGAAGGGCTGTCTGTCGCCGGGCCAACGGCGGCCTATGAGTTTCACGCTAAAAGCGCAGACGGGCGCGTGGCGGATGCCAGCGCAACCAGCCCGGCCCCGGCGGAGGTGGTGCTTACCGTCCTCAGTCGCGAAGGTGACGGCACTGCAGGGGCAGACCTATTGGCGGTAGTTGATAAGGCGCTCAACAGTGAGAATGTGCGCCCGGTGGCTGACCGTCTGACCGTGCGCAGCGCTGAAATTATCCCGTACAGCGTGGACGCCACGATCTTTATTTATCCGGGGCCGGAAATGGAGCCGGTAATGGCAGAGGCCAAAGCCAGCCTGCAGAAATACATCGCCAGCCAGACACGCCTGGGGCGGGATATTCGCCTGAGTGCAATCTATGCCGCCCTGCATGTTGAGGGGGTGCAGCGCGTTGAGCTGGCCTCCCCACACGGTGATGTGGTGCTGAATAAAACCCAGGCAGCCTCCTGCACGGCGTGGAGTGTGATCAACGGGGGCACCGATGAATAGCCTGTTGCCGTCGGGTTCGTCTGCGCTTGAACGCCGCCTGGCGCAGAGCTGCAGCGGTATTTCCGATCTGCAGGTGTCACTGCGTGACCTGTGGAACCCGGCGGCGTGCCCGGTCAGCTTTCTGCCGTATCTGGCCTGGGCGTTTTCCGTGGACCGCTGGGACGAAAGCTGGGCGGAGAGCGTTAAGCGCCGGGTGGTGCAGGATGCGTTTTATGTCCATCAGCGTAAGGGCACAACCAGCGCCGTGCGCCGTGTGGTGGAGCCGTTCGGTTTCCTGATCCGCATTCTGGAGTGGTGGCAGACCAACGAGGCACCCGGCACATTTCGGCTGGATATTGGCGTGCAGGACCAGGGTATTACAGAGGAAACCTATCTGGAGCTGGAGCGCCTGATCAGTGATGCAAAGCCATGCAGCCGCCATCTGATCGGCATGTCCATTAACCTGCAGACCAGCGGCCCGTATTGGGTGGGGGCCGGGATATATATCGGTGAAGAAATCACAGTGTACCCGTATATCAACGAAACCATTATTTCTGGCGGTGCTCTGTATGAGGGCGGCGCAGTCCATGTTATTGACACAGTGAGAGTGAACCCATGAGCGCAAAATTTTATACCCTGCTGACGGAGATCGGCGCGGCGAAACTGGCAAGCGCCGCCGCGCTCGGTGTACCGCTGAAAATTACCCAGATGGCGGTGGGTGATGGCGGTGGTGTGCTGCCGACACCCAGCGCACAACAGACAAAACTGGTGGCTGAAAAGCGCCGTGCCGATCTCAATATGCTGTACATCGACCCGCAGAATAGCAGCCAGATTATTGCTGAGCAGGTGATCCCCGAAACGGACGGCGGGTGGTGGATTCGTGAGGTTGGTCTGTTCGATGAGACAGGCGCGCTGATTGCGGTCGGTAACTGTCCGGAGAGTTACAAGCCCCAGCTGGCAGAAGGGAGCGGGCGTACGCAGACCGTGCGCATGGTGCTGATCACCAGTAGCACCGATAACATCACCTTGAAAATTGACCCGGCAGTAGTGCTGGCAACCCGCAAATATGTGGATGACAAAGTGCTGGAGCTGCGGGTGTACGTGGATGACCAGATGGCAAAGCACATAGCCGCTGTTGATCCTCATACGCAATATGCACCAAAGGCCAGCCCGACGCTGACCGGAACGCCGAAAGCACCGACGGCAGCGGCAGGGAATAACACCACCCAGCTTGCCACCACGGCATTTGTGCAGGCTGCCATTGCGGCCCTTGTCAATTCCTCTCCCGGTGCGCTGGATACGCTGAATGAACTGGCGGCAGCGCTGGGTAACGATCCCAACTTTGCCACCACCATGACTAATGCGCTTGCGGGGAAAATGGATAAAGCCGCCAACGGCGCTGATATTGCAGATGTTGCCGCATTCCTGAATAACCTGGGGCTGGGTGCCGGTTCCGCTTTGCCTGTTGGTGTGCCGCTCCCGTGGCCTCTGGCGGCAGCGCCTGCCGGATGGCTTAAATGTAACGGGGCGGCGTTTACTGCTTTGCAGTACCCGAAACTGGCCCAGGCGTATCCTGGACTTAAGTTGCCAGATTTGCGCGGTGAGTTTATTCGTGGCTGGGATGACGGGCGCGGAGTTGATTCGTTAAGGGGGATATTGTCAGCACAATCAGGTGACATGGCGTCACATGCCCATATGTGGGGTATCTGGACAGCCAGAGAAAACGATATGTCACTGGACAGCTTTACTGGCACTACGATTTTGAAACAAATCACGCCAGCATCGCCAGTTATTGATTTCGACAATTATCCAATTCCAAATCCCATTATTACGGATGGTGGGATCGTTAATGCCACTACCAGACCGACAGGTGGCACTGAGACGAGACCGCGCAACATCGCATTTAACTATATTGTGAGGGCCGCATAATGCAGAGCGCAGTACTGGAAAATGGGTTTGCCGTCGTGGCAGGTGAGGTCATCGTGTTCAATTATGACGGCATAACGCACGAGTTTTTATCACAGGCGATAGAGTTTTTACCTGTTGGCTTAAGCCTCCCGGCAAACGCCTGTACCGATAAACCTCTGTCAGCTAAAAAGGGTTATGTTGTATGCAGGAACAGCAAGCTGACTGGATGGGAATATCTTGTGGATCATCGTGGTGAAACGGTCTGGAGTACAAAAACGGGAGAGTCTCAGAAAATTACTGCTCCAGGCGATTACCCTGCAGATACCACGCTTTATGAACCAGCTACCCCATACGATAAATGGAACGGTGAGCGCTGGGTGACAGATGAAGCGGCACAGCAGGTGGCGGAAATTGCATCAGCGAACACCACCAAAGCCGCATTAATCAAAAGCGCCAGTGAGCAAATCGAACCCCTGCAGGATGCGGTTGATCTGGATATGGCAACGGAGGCTGAAAAAGCCCGCTTTAATGAGTGGCGAAAATACCGCGTATTGCTGACGCGCGTCGATACCAGCACCGCACCCGCTATTACCTGGCCCGAAGCGCCAGCGGCTTAATTCCCTCCCCGCCACGCGCGGGGATTTTTCTGCCTGTCCATTGTTCCATTCCCCACACAAAGCCCGAAGCGTGCGCCGCGCGCGTATCAATCTGAACATAGACGCACCCCTGTAAACCGGAGAAATGCCTTATGGCTCAGGATTACCACCACGGGGTGCGCGTTGAAGAAATCAACGAGGGCACCCGCACCATTACTACGGTGAGCACCGCCATTGTGGGAATGGTCTGCACCGGGGATGACGCCGATCCGTCTGTGTTCCCCCTCAATAAACCCGTCTTACTGACCGACGTGCTGACCGCCAGCGGAAAAGCGGGCGAGTCCGGCACGCTGGCCCGCTCGTTGGATGCGATTGCCGACCAGGCCAAACCTGTCACCGTGGTTGTCCGCGTGGAGCAGGGCGAAACCGAAGCGGAAACCACCACCAACATCATCGGCGGCGTGACGTCCGACGGTAAAAAAACGGGTATCAAAGCGCTGTTGTCGGCGCAGTCTCAGCTGGGCGTTAAGCCGCGCATCCTCGGCGTACCGGGCCATGATAATCAGGCCGTTGCCACCGAGTTGCTGAGCGTGGCGCAGAGCCTGCGCGGTTTTGCGTACCTGTCCGCATATGGCTGCAAAACCGTGGAAGAAGCGATCACCTACCGTGAGAACTTTAGCCAGCGTGAAGGGATGCTGATCTGGCCTGACTTCATCAACTTTGACACGGTGCTGAAAGCTGATGCCACCGCGTTTGCCACCGCCCGTGCGCTTGGCCTACGCGCCAAAATCGACGAGCAGACCGGATGGCACAAAACCCTGTCTAACGTCGGTGTTAACGGTGTCACCGGTCTGTCTGCGGATGTGTTCTGGGATCTGCAGGACCCGGCAACCGATGCGGGGCTGCTGAACCAGAATGACGTCACCACCCTGATCCGTAAGGATGGCTTCCGCTTTTGGGGTTCCCGCTGCCTCAGTGATGATCCGCTGTTTCAGTTCGAAAGCTACACCCGCACGGCGCAGGTGCTGGCGGACACCATGGCAGAGGCCCACATGTGGGCGGTGGATAAGCCGCTTAACCCGTCACTGGCCCGCGACATTATCGAAGGTATTCGCGCCAAAATGCGCAGCCTGGTGAGCCAGGGCTATCTCATTGGTGGTGACTGCTGGCTGGATGAGGCCGTGAACGATAAGGACACGCTCAAGGCCGGGAAGCTGCTGATTGATTACGACTACACGCCAGTGCCACCGCTGGAAAATCTGCTGCTTCGCCAGCGTATCACTGACAAGTACCTGATGAACTTTGCCAGCCAGGTCAGCGCATAAGGGGGCAACATGGCTTTACCACGTAAGTTAAAACACCTGAACCTGTTCAACGACGGGAACAACTGGCAGGGGATCGTTGAGTCCCTGACCCTGCCGAAATTTACCCGCAAGTTTGAGAAGTATCGCGGCGGCGGCATGGCTGGTGCAGTGGATGTGGACATGGGGCTGGATGACGGCGCGCTGGACACGGAATTTTCCATTGGCGGGATGGAGTCACTGCTGTTTAAGCAATTGGCGAAGACCACCGCCGACGGCGTGCAGCTGCGTTTTACCGCGTCTATTCAGCGTGATGACACCGGGGAAGTGCAGGCCGTAGAGCTGGTTGTGCGCGGGCGTCACAAGGAGATTGATTCCGGTGAGCTGAAAACCGGGGAGAGTAACACCACTAAAGTCAGCAGCACCAACAGCTACGCCAAGCTGACTATTAACGGCGAAGTGCTCTATGAGGTTGACACCATCAACATGGTGGAAATCGTGGACGGCGTGGACCTGATGGAAGCACACCGTCAGGCAATTGGCCTGTAATAACCCTAACGGCGCGGGATTCCGCGCCCTGTTTCCCGATGCAAGGACAAGAACATGAGCGACAAATTACACGAAAAAACTGTGGTGCTGGATACTCCGATCCTGCGCGGTAAAACCGAAATCAACGAGGTGGTGCTGCGTAAACCACAATCCGGTGCGCTGCGTGGTACACGCCTGCAGGCGATCATGGATATGGATGTGAGCGCCATGATGACGGTCATTCCGCGTATCTCTACCCCGACACTCACCGCGCAGGAAATGGCAGAACTGGACCCGGCGGACCTCACCGCAATGTCCGTGGAGGTGGTCACTTTTTTGTTGAAGAAATCGGTGCTTGCCGATTTGCCGACAGCCTGACGGTTGATGACCTGGTGGCAGATATTGCCACCATTTTTCACTGGACGCCGTCCGTCACTGACGTTATGCCGCTGACTGAGGTGCTGGAGTGGCGGCATAAAGCGATCCTGAGAAGCGGGGCCAGTGATGAGTGATAATAACCTGCGCCTGCAGGTGGTACTGAATGCGGTTGATAAACTCACCCGTCCTTTCAAAAGCGCACAAGCCAGCACAAAAGAGCTGGCTGCCGCTGCGCAACAAAGCAAAATCCGACTTAAAGAACTGGACTCACAGGCTGGGCGGATTGATGGTTTCCGCAAAGCCAGCTCTCAGCTGGCAGTCACGGGAACAAACCTCAAAACTGCCCGCGAAGAAGCGGCAAAACTTGCAACACAGTTTGCTGCCACCAATCGACCTACCGCACAGCAAGCCCGTCTTCTGGAGCAGGCCAAAACCCGCGTTAATGAGCTTCAGACCAAGTACAACGGTCTGCGCCAGTCAGTGCAGCTTCAGCGTCAGGCCCTGAAAGAGTCCGGGATTGATACAAAGAAACTCAGCAGCGCGCAGCGGGAACTGCGACAGAATGCTGACGACACCCGGCAGGCACTGGATAAACAGCAGCAATCCCTGAAACGCCTGGGTGAGCAGCAGGCCCGAATGAATGCCGCCCGTGCTGATTATTCCCGCCGTCTGGAAGTACGTGATCGGATTGCCGGAGCCGGAGCTACAACTACCGCCGCCGGGGTGGCAATGGGTGCGCCGGTAATGGCGGCAGTGAAAAGCTACGCCAGCATGGAAGATGCGATGAAAGGCGTGGCAAAGCAGGTTAATGGCCTGCGTGATGACAACGGCAACCGCACCGCCCGGTTTTATGAAATGCAGGACGCCATTAAGGCAGCCAGTGAGCAGCTGCCAATGGAAAACGGCGCGGTGGACTTTGCCGCGCTGGTCGAGGGCGGCGCGCGCATGAACGTGGCAAACCCTAATGACTCATGGGCTGACCAGAAGCGTGACCTGCTGGCCTTCGCTGCCACGGCGGCGAAAGCCTCCACGGCGTTTGAACTCCCTGCAGACGAGCTGTCCGAAAGCTTGGGGAAAATTGCCCAGCTGTATAAAGTCCCGACCCGCAACATTGAGCAGCTGGGCGATGCACTGAACTACCTGGACGATAACGCCATGTCACAGGGCGGGGATATTATCGACGTCCTGCAGCGCATGGGTGGGGTGGCTGACCGCCTGGATTACCGCAAGGCGGCGGCGCTGGGCTCCACGTTCCTTTCTCTGGGTACTGCGCCAGAAGTGGCAGCCAGTGCCGCAAATGCCATGGTGCGCGAACTGTCGATTGCCACCATGCAGAGCAAAAGCTTTTTTGCTGGCATGGATTTGCTGAAGCTGAATCCGGCGCAGATTGAAAAGGAAATGACCCAGGATGCGATGGGCACTATTCAGCGCGTGCTGGAGAAGGTGAACAACCTGCCAAAAGACAAGCGCCTGGGCGCGATGACGATGATTTTTGGCAAGGAGTTTGGTGATGATGCGGCGAAGCTGGCTAATAACCTGCCGGAGCTGCAGCGCCAGCTCAAGCTTACGTCCGGTAGTGACGCGGCTGGCTCCATGCAGAAAGAATCCGACATCAATAAAGATTCCCTGTCCGCGCAGTGGCTGCTGGTTAAAACCGGGGCTCAAAACACCTTCAGCAGCCTGGGGGAAACGCTGCGCGATCCGCTGATGGCGATCATGAACACGGTGAAGCAGGTGACGGGCTCCTTCCGCCGCTGGATTGAGGAAAATCCAAAGCTGGCTGGTGCTTTGCTGAAAGTAGTGGCAGCGCTGGCGTCGATTGCGGTGGTGCTGGGCACAGTAATGTTGGCAGTGTCCGCTGTGCTGGGGCCGCTGGCGCTGATGCGCCTACAGTTTTCAATTTTGGGCATTAAAGGTGGCAGTGCGTTCGGGTTGATCACTAAAGCCATCGGCGGCGTCGGCAAGGGGATCATGTGGCTGGGGCGTCTTATGTTCGCAAACCCTATCCTGGCAGTGATTGGCCTGATTGGCCTGATTGCCATGGGAGCCATCCTCATCTGGCAGAACTGGGACACGCTGGGGCCGAAGTTCAAAGCCATGTGGGATGCGGTTTGTGCTGCCACGGATGCGGCCTGGGCCTGGATTAAGCAGGCAGTGAGCGCCGCCTGGGAGGGTATCAAGTTTCTGTTCTTCAACTTTACCCTACCGGGCCTGATTGCGAAAAACTGGGACGCTATTAAGGCCGGAGCATCTGAAGCGTGGGCCGTTGTCCGGCAGACCATCAGCGATAAATGGGCAGCTATTCTGGCAGATGTTGCCGCGCTCCCTGCTAAGTTCCAGGAGATGGGCAGCGCTATCATTGACAGTATTCTGAACGGCATCAATGCGAAGTGGGAGACACTAAAAAGCAAGCTGACCTCCGTCACGGATTATCTGCCTGACTGGATGACCGGAAATAATAAAGCACCGGGTAAAACGCAGGTGCAGGTTGTTGGTGGCGCTGTTGCTGCAGGCATGCCTTTTGCCGGAATGTATGACAGCGGCGGGATCATTCCACGCGGTCAGTTTGGCATTGTCGGGGAAAATGGACCGGAGATTGTTAACGGCCCGGTGAATGTGACCAGCCGCAGGCGCACAGCGGCGCTGGCGTCTGTGGTTGCAGGGATGATGGGCACCGCAGCAGTGCCTGCAGAGGCTGTGCCGCTTCACCCTATGAGTCTGCCTGCAGCGACTTATCGCGCACCGCAGGAGAAAACTGCAAACCAGCCGCCTGCAGTGCGCTACGAAATCAATGCGCCGATCCATATTGTCGCCCAGCCGGGCCAAAGCGCGCAGGACATTGCCCGCGAGGTGGCAAGGCAACTGGACGAACGGGAACGCCGCGCCAGGGCGAAAGCCCGCAGCAGCTACAGTGACCAGGGGGGATATGACTCATGATGATGGTGCTGGGGTTATACGTTTTTCAGCTGCGCACCGTGCCTTATCAGGAGCTGCAGTATCAGCGCAACTGGCGGCACGCCACCAACAGCCGGGTGAGCCGTCGCCCGTCCACGCAGTTTCTGGGGCCTGACAATGATTCGCTGACGCTTTCCGGCGTCCTGCTGCCTGAAATCACGGGCGGCAGACTGTCCCTGCTGGCACTGGAGCAGATGGCGGAGCTGGGCAAGGCGTGGCCCCTGATTGAGGGCAGCGGTACGATTTACGGCATGTTTGTGATCGAGAGCCTGAGCCAGACCAAAACGGAGTTTTTCGCCGGAGGGCAAGCGCGCCGGATTGAGTTTTCACTGACCCTCAAACGGGCGGATGAGTCCCTGTCTGAAATGTTCGGCAGTCTCAGCGACCAGCTCAGTAACCTGCAGGACTCCGCCGCCTCAGCTATTGGCAATATCACCTCTACGGTGGGAGGGTTGCTGCAATGAATATCGGCTCTGATTTGCTTAACCTCAGCGGCAAAGCACCGGGTTTCAGCATTGTGATTGAAGGTAAGAACGTGACGGAGGTTCTGGACAAGCGTCTGATGAGCCTCACTCTGACGGATAACCGGGGCTTTGATGCTGACCAGCTCGATCTGGAACTGGACGATGCAGACGGGCAGATTGTGCTGCCCCGGCGCGGGGCTGTTATCACGCTGGCGCTGGGCTGGAAAGGGCAGCCACTTTTCCCAAAGGGCAGTTTTACCGTGGATGAGATTGAACACGCTGGCACACCGGACAGACTGACCATCCGTGCCCGCAGTGCCGACTTCCGGGAAACCCTGAACACCAGGCGGGAAAAGTCGTGGCATCAGACAACGGTGGGTGATGTGGTGAAAGATATTGCCACCCGTCACAACCTGACAATGGCCCTGGGCAAGGACCTGACCAATAAGCCACTGGATCACTTGGACCAGACCAACGAAAGCGATGCAAGTTTCCTGATGAAGCTGGCCCGGCAGTATGGTGCTATTGCATCAGTGAAGGACGGTAATCTGTTGTTTATCCGCCAGGGGCAGGGCAGAGCTGCCAGCGGAAAGCCTCTGCCGGTAATCACCATCACCCGCAAGGCCGGAGACAGTCACCGTTTCAGCCTGGCTGATCGTGGAGCTTATACGGGCGTGATTGCCAGCTGGCTACATACGCGGGAGCCAGCAAAGAAGGAAAGCACAAGCGTTAAGCGCCGGAAGAAAACCATGACAGCAAAGGAGCCTGAGGCAAAGCAGGGAGATTATCTGGTCGGGACGGATGAAAACGTGCTGGTACTGAACCGAACCTACGCCAACCGGGCCAACGCAGAACGCGCCGCCAAAATGCAGTGGGAACGCCTGCAGCGTGGTGTGGCGTCATTCTCCCTGCAATTAGCAGAGGGCCGGGCCGATCTCTACACGGAAATGCCCGTGAAGGTGAGCGGCTTCAAGCAGCCCATTGATGAAGCGGAATGGACGATCACCACGCTCACGCATACGGTAAGTGCTGACAGTGGTTTCACGACCGGCATTGAATTCGAAGTGAAAATAGATGATTTCGAAATGGAATGATTAGTTCAAAATTGCGAACAATGATGTATCATTATTGCGAACTGGTTAATAATGAGGGCTGATTATAATGATGAATTGTCCTATGTGCGGTCAGGCTGCACATACCCGCAGTAGCTTTCAGGTTTCCAACGAAACCAAAGAGCGATACAACCAGTGCACAAACATTGAATGTGGGCACACCTTCGTAACGCATGAAACCTTTGTGCGTTCTGTGTGCCGCCCGCAGAAGATTAGCGCCGCTCCACCTCATCCAAAAGGTATGCAGGAACAATTTGCTTACTGACCTTGAACGGACGGCGCGGGTTTATTGCGCCGTTAATCGTCTTCTCAAACCCCGCTCATCTGCAATATCCATCAATCGTGCCTCAGCTGCAGCCTGACTCCGCATTCCCGATAACGTGGGTTTGAACTTGTGGATATTCCCCTGAATATTTAAAGGTAAGGGAATGGATGCGATCAATTTATCCTCAAGCTCCCACGGAGCTTCTGCAGGTATCCAATGAACCCTGGCGTTTTGCTCCATCCAAAGGTCCAGCCACTGCTCGCCTGGATGCGTGAATGTCATTCTGGAACCAGAACCTACCCGACGCAGGGGAAAGCTACTTTCTCCACTAAGTAATACACCAAGCGTGCGGCGTAGGGTTGAGCCTGCAGCATTGCCGCTGTAATGCGTTCTGATACGCTGCCTTAGATTTGAACGGCTGTTGGGCTTCCCACGCTTGTCAGGTGAAATGCCGACGTAGAGGAGCGTATAGCCTTCTGCCGTGATGCAGCCTTCTGTTGGTACCCCAGGAGGGATCTTTTTGAACCACCAAAAGTAAACACCGTTCACTGCAGGGACAGGTGTTGGCTTGCTCATGACTTCCATTCGGCTGTAGGTCTTTTCAGGATAAAAATCGAACATGCGGCATTCCTTGCTAACTGTTTACTCACTTTTATTCGTTTGAGGCCGGGAATCGATGATTTTCAGAGATGGAGAGAGCGAAAAAAATCAGGAAGGGAACTTCAGGAAGGGCATCAGGTTTTTGCTCTGCCGCCATTTTGTCGCCACCCAGCTAAAGGGGGCTATATAAGTGGTTGATTAAGAAGGGTGGGAAATTCAGGCAACAAAAAACCCATCAACCTTGAACCGAAAGCGGCGGGGTTGATGGGCTCCACAAATTGGGGACATCAAAGAAAAGCAGTGGCACTAATTCAGACTGACGTCCCGAAAGAAAGTTCGCTCAGACATAAAAAAAAGTATTTTTCTTTGTCTGTGGTTGCGATCACAAACCTGGCCATATCACGACAATTAATGTACCGGCCAGTGTTAACAACACGTTAGCGATGGCATAGGTGCCGGCGTACCCCAGCGCAGGAATGTTGCTGCGGGCGGTGTCGCTGATGATTTCCATCGCTGGCGCACAGGTTCTTGCCCCCATCATCGCGCCAAACAGCAGGGCGCGGTTCATTCGCAGCACATAGGCGCCGAACAGGAAGCAGATAATCACCGGCACCAGGCTCACGATAAGCCCGGAAATCAGCATCTGGCCGCCTACCGCACCGAGGCCGTTGCTGATGCCACTGCCGGCGCTCAGGCCAACCCCCGCCATAAACACCATCAGGCCGAACTCTTTCACCATATTTAGCGCCCCCTGCGGAATGTAGCCGAAGGTGGGGTGGTTGGCGCGCAGGAAGCCAAGCATGATGCCCGCAAACAACAGGCCAGCGGCGTTCCCGATGCCGAAGCTGAACGAGCTGAACTGGAAGGTGACCATGCCCACCATCAGGCCAATAACAAAGAAGGCGCAGAAGGCCAGCAGGTCGGTTATCTGGCTGTGAATGGAGATAAAGCCGATGCGCTCGGCAACGGTTTTCACGCGTCTGGCATCGCCGCTGACCTGCAGGACATCGCCTTTGTTCAGCACGATATTGTCGTCTATGGGCATTTCAATCTGGCTGCGGATTACGCGGTTCAGGAAGCAGCCGTGGTCGGTGAGCTTGAGCTGCGCCAGGCGACGGCCCACGGCATTGTGGTTTTTCACCACAATTTCTTCGGTGACGATGCGCATGTCCAGCAGATCGCGATCGAAAACCTCTTTGCCGTTTCTGAAGCTTGGGTCGAGGCGCGAGTGAGAATCCGGGTAGCCCACCAGCGAGATTTCATCGCCCATTTGCAGCACGGCATCGCCGTCCGGGTTAGCCAGAATGCCGTTGCGGCGAATACGTTCGATGTAGCAGCCGGTCTGGCGATAAATACCCAGTTCGCGCAGATTTTTACCATCGGCCCAGGCAACCAGCTCAGGCCCGACGCGATAGGCGCGGATCACCGGGAGATAAACTTTGCGGCTCGCGTCGGTATCCAGACCGCGCTCGCGGGCAATTTGCTGGGCGCTGGTCTGCAGATCCTGATGCTGCAGCTTCGGCAAATAGCGAGCCCCCACGATCAGGCTGACCAGGCCAATCAGGTAGGTCAGGGCATAGCCGAGGCTCAGGTTATCCAGCGAGGTCGCAAGCTGCGCGGCGGGGATGCTTGAATGGCGCAGGGTATCGCCCGCGCCGACCAGCACGGGCGTGGAGGTCATGGCGCCGGCGAGCATACCGGCCGTCAGGCCAATGTCCCAGCCAAACAGTTTGCCCAGCCCCAGCGCAATCAGCAGGGCGCTGCCAACCATCACCAGGGCCAGCATCAGATAATTTTTGCCGTCGCGGAAGAAAATAGAAAAAAAGTTTGGCCCGGCTTCGACGCCTACGCAGAAAATGAACAGCATAAAACCCAGATTTAGCGCGTCGGTATTGATCGAGAAATGCTGTTGCCCGAGTAATAAAGAGACCACTAAAACACCAATGGAATTACCCAGTTGCACCGGACCGAGGCGTAATTTCCCCAGGCAAAGTCCGAGCGTTAGTACAACAAATAACAAAAGGATGTAATTCCCGTTTAACAAATCTGCGACGTTTATATTCACGAAGGCTAACTTCTTGTTTACCAGTAAGCTGTTGAAAGAGATAGAGTTATGCGCTAAGGTTTTGACGGTTCCGTCAGCGACGACCGGCAAATTATCACGCATATAAATATCTCACGCGACGACCGAATTTCTGCCGCTAGTTTAATCTTTCTCTGTATCAGCGGCTAGTAAGAATATTGTGCTAAATGTGGCAATGCTTTATCGGCACGGATGGCCAGGCATTATCAAATCGGGTAAAGACGCTGCTGAATTTTCCGGCAGGGTATTTTCGAGCAAAAGCAGATGTCAGGAGGTAAAATGCACAGACGTGCGCAAAAGTGGTTAGGAATTACCTGCTGCTTCGTGCTCTTTATTCTGGTTTTTCTTTCTCTGCGCCTGAACGTGATGGGGCGGTTTATTGCCACCGGGCACTATGAGCTTGGGCTGCTGTTTTTCCTTCTCCCGGGTGCTGTGGCCAGCTTCTTTTCCCAAGGCGATCGAGTGGTCAAACCGCTGGTGGGAGCGATGCTTGCTTCGCCGTTCTGCCTGTTGATTGCCCACCTGTTTTTCCCCGTCACACGCTCGTTCTGGCAAGAAATGGCCTGGCTACTGAGCGCTGTCTTCTGGTCGTCCCTCGGTTCGCTGTGTTATCTGCTATTTTTTATGTGTAAGAACCGGAGTCGCGCGCATAAAAAAACCGACTACTGAGAGTCGGTTTTCTGCATTCGTAAAGTTTACTGCGCGGTCTGGAACAGGTTCAGATGTTCTTTCGCGTAAGCTTCAAAATCGGTGCAGCCACCAATGTGCTTCTGATCCAGGAAGATCTGCGGCACGGTTTCAACCGGTTTACCCACGGTTTTTTCCAGGTCAGCTTTGGTGATGCCTTCTGCGTGGATGTCAACATAGCGGAAGTTGAAGTCATCACGCTCGGCGGTCAGTTTCTCAGCCAGTTCTTTAGCGCGAACACAATATGGGCAGCCAGGGCGTCCAAAAATTACTGCAAACATGCTCTCTCCTCAGTTTTTATGGCCGATACGAACCGGCGAATGCGCTTATAATGCCGATATCCGTCACATTTTTAAAGAAGGTCGTGCCTGTTAGTTCGATGCCCGTAGGCTATCTCCTTTCAGTGGGAGGGGCGCGGACTCGATGATAGCTGGCCTGAACACAGGAGGTGCCGCTATGCGCGCGGTCGGATCGTTACCCAAATCGGTGATTGTGCTGGAGGCGGTGGGGATAGGTTTTTTGGCACTCGCTTTTCTCTCGCTGCAGGGATACCTGACGCTGCCCGCACCTGTGGCCACTGCAACGGCGGCCATAGTCATGGTATTTATTGGCCTTGGGCTGATGCTGCCGGCGGCAATCATCATGACGTGGCATATTGCTAAACGTCTTGCCCCGCAGCTGATGCAGCCTGATTCTGCTTCAAAACTCTCTGATATAAAAAAGCCAAAGGAAAATCGCGATGACGCCGACCATTGATCTGCTTCGTTCCCACCGTTCCATTCGTCATTTTACCGGGGAACCTATTACCGACGAGCAGCGCGAAGCCATTATTGCCAGTGCACAGGCAGCTTCTACTTCCAGCTTCCTTCAGTGCAGTTCAATCATTCGCATCACGGATAAAGCGCTGCGCGAGCAGCTGGTGCCGCTGACCGGCGGGCAAAAGCATGTGGCGGAAGCCGCTGAGTTTTGGGTGTTCTGCGCCGACTTTAACCGCAATCTTCAAATCTGCCCGGACGCCCAGCTTGGGCTGGCGGAACAACTGCTGCTTGGTGCGGTCGATACCGCGATTCTGGCGCAGAATGCGTTTACCGCCGCAGAATCGCTGGGGTTGGGCGGGGTCTATATTGGCGGCATCCGCAACAACATTGAAGCGGTGGGAGAGCTGTTGGGCGTGCCGAAATACGTGTTACCGCTGTTTGGCCTTTGCCTGGGCTGGCCTGCTGCCACGCCGGATATCAAGCCGCGTATGCCCGCTGCGATGCTGGTGCATGAAAACCGCTATCAGCCGCTGAACAGGCCGCTGCTGGACGAGTACGACGAGCAGCTGGCGCAGTATTATTTGAGCCGGGACAGCAATACACGGCGCGACACCTGGAGCGACCACATCAGCCGTACCATCATTAAAGAAAGCCGGCCTTTCATTCTGGATTACCTGCACAAGCAGGGCTGGGCGACACGCTAATTCACGCGGCTGCCAGGCCATCAAATCGGCGATCGATACATTTTCAGTATTAATCGTGGCCTCAAACGGTATTGGTTTCATCCGTCGGTGAGTCGTTATAACTGCTGAAGTTATAACGACAATCTGACAAGGAACCTTCTATGCCAACCTCTGCTTTTGATAATTCGCCTTTCTACGCCGCCGACATTATTCGCGCCCGCATTAACGGTCTGGTACCCCGCATCGCTTTTATTCTGGGCTCCGGGCTGGGGGAGCTGGCGGAAAAAATCGACTCCCCTGTAACATTTTCCTACGAAGATCTGCCCGGGTTCCCCGTCAGCACCGTCCACGGCCATGCGGGCGAACTGGTCGTCGGCACGCTGGCTGGCGTGCCTGTAGCCTGTATGAAAGGGCGGGGGCACTTTTATGAAGGGCGTGGAATGTCGGTGATGACCAGCGCAATTCGCACTTTTAAGCTACTGGGATGCGAAATACTGTTTTCTACCAACGCCGCCGGTTCTCTGCGCCCGGAAGTGGAACCTGGAAGCCTGGTGGCACTCAGCGATCATATTAATACTATGCCGGGCACGCCGACCGTTGGGCCAAATGATGAGCGGTTTGGTGAGCGCTTTTTCTCGCTGGCAAACGCCTATGATGCCGACTATCGCGCTGTACTCCAACAGGTTGCACATGAGCAGGGGTTCCCGCTGCACGAGGGAGTATTTGTTTCTTATCCAGGGCCAAACTTCGAAACCGCAGCGGAAATTCGCATGATGCAAATCATTGGCGGCCACGTAGTGGGGATGTCGGTTGTGCCGGAGGTGATCAGCGCCCGCCATTGCGGCCTGAAGGTGGTTGCCGTCTCGGCGATTACCAACCTTGCCGAAGGGCTGGGGAGTATTCAGCTTTCCCATGAACAGACGCTGAAAGCTGCTGCGCTGTCGCGGCAGAACTTCATTAACCTGATTTGCGGCTTCCTCGGCAAACTGGCCTGATCCTCACTGAGCAAGGCAGGGAAAACAGATGGCGATTAAACTCCGCTTAAAAATCATGCTGTTTTTACAGTACTTCATCTGGGGGGCGTGGCTGGTCACTTTGGGATCTTACATGATCAATACGCTCGGCTTTAAGGGGGCAGATGTTGGCATGGTTTACAGTACCAAAGGGCTTGCGGCGCTGCTGATGCCGGGTCTTATCGGCATTGTGGCCGATAAATGGCTCCCGGCCAATCGGGTGTACTCTCTCTGCCATCTGGTGGGGGCGGGGATGCTGGTCTGGGCGGCCAGCATCGACCAGCCGGGGTTGATGTTTTGGGCAATGCTGGGTAATGCCCTGGCCTTTATGCCGACCATTGCGCTGTCCAATACGGTGTCTTACGCCTGCCTGGAAAAAAACGGACTGGATACGGTGACGCATTTCCCGCCTGTGAGGGTGTTCGGTACCGTGGGCTTTATTGCGGCGATGTGGACCGTTAGCCTGATGCGCATAGAGCTGAGCAGCATGCAGCTCTATATTGCCGCAGGGGCTTCCGGTCTGCTGGCGCTGTATGCGCTCACATTGCCGACTATCCCGGTGATAAAAAGCCAGGCCACGCGCAGCTGGGTGAGCCGCCTGGGGCTGGACGCGTTTGTGCTGTTCAAAAAGCCACAAATGGCGGTTTTTTTCCTGTTCGCCATGCTGCTTGGGGCGGTGCTGCAAATCACCAATACTTTCGGTAACCCTTTCCTGCATGATTTTGCCCGTCAGCCTGAGTTTGCCAGCAGCTTTGTGGTGCAGTATCCCTCGATTTTGCTGTCCGTCTCGCAGATGTCGGAAGTGGTCTTTATTTTGACGATCCCTTTCTTCCTGCGGCGTTTTGGCATTAAACAGGTCATGCTGATGAGCATGGTCGCCTGGGTGCTGCGCTTTGCGCTGTTCGCCTGGGGCGATCCTTCTGTCTTTGGTTTTGTGCTGCTGTTGCTGTCGATGGTGGTGTACGGCTGCGCCTTTGATTTCTTTAATATCTCCGGCTCCGTGTTTGTTGAGCAAGAGGTGGAGTCACGTATTCGCGCCAGCGCTCAAGGGCTGTTTATGACGATGGTGAACGGGGTTGGGGCGTATTTCGGGGCGATTGTCAGCGGTTATGTGGTGGATTATTTCACCACCGATGGCACCAAAGACTGGCCGACTATCTGGCTGGTTTTTGCTGGCTATGCGCTGGTGCTTGCCGTCGTCTTCCACTTTAGCTTCCACTATCACCACCGCCAGCAGAGTGATTCTTCGGCATCGCTCGCACATTAAGGCTCCTGGCCTTACAGCGAGCGTAAGCGATGGTAATTTATGAGGCTTGCCACTCAGGGAGCCTCATGAATACATCTCAGCGTATCTATCGCACCGATCTTAAGCTGCTGCGCTATTTTCAGGCCGTAGCCGAGGAACTGCACTTTGGCCGGGCCGCCGCGCGGCTGAACATGTCGCAGCCTCCCCTGAGCTTTCATATCAAAGAACTGGAAGCTCAGCTGGGGACGGTACTGTTTATCCGCCATTCCCGGCACGTGGCGCTGACTCACGCAGGCGAAGTCCTGCTGGAAGAGACAAAACAGCTGCTGAACAACGCAAGCCTTGCGCTGGCCAGGGTTGAGCAGATTGGCCGTGGTGAAGGCGGTCGAATTCAGCTAGGGATTGTTGGCACCGCCATTTGGGGTGGGCTGCGGCTTGGGCTACAGCGGTTTATTGCTGACTATCCCGCCATTGATGTGACCTTCCGCGAAAAGTCCCCGGGGGATCAGCTTGCTTTGCTTGAACGTCACGAGATTGATGCCGGGATCTGGCGGATGGAAACCAGCCCGCCCGGTGGCCTTAAGAGCGAAAAGCTGCATGAGGCGACATTTATGGTCGCGCTGCCGGAGCAGCACCCGCTAGCCCGGCAGCAAACGGTGGACATTACCCAACTGCGGCATGAAGCGTTCGTGACGATGACCGCCATTCACTCTGACTGGACTTTCCTGCAACGTGTTTGCCGTGAAGCTGGTTTTACCCCGAGGGTTGTCCGTGAGGCGGTGGAGCCGCAAACCGTCCTGGCGCTGGTGAGCATTGGTTTCGGGCTAACCATCATCGCCGACAGCTACGCACAGATGAACTGGCCTGGCGTGGTGTTTCGCCCCCCGGCGAGGCCGATACCCGCCGACCTGTATGCCGTTTTTGATCCCGTCCATCTCACCTCGACCACAAAGCAATTAATTGAGGCACTTAAGATGT
Organism: Cedecea sp. AS113; assembly: GCF_037152415.1. Classification (NCBI taxonomy): domain Bacteria; kingdom Pseudomonadati; phylum Pseudomonadota; class Gammaproteobacteria; order Enterobacterales; family Enterobacteriaceae; genus Cedecea; species Cedecea sp. AS113. Next base: position 138,760 of record NZ_JBBCMI010000011.1, on the reverse strand, counting down.
CTCCCACCGATTAGTCCGTCGTTGAAAGGTGAAGGCAGTGGTATGATTAGCGGGCGGTTAATTTTGGTCTGGTTGCTCAGAGGTGCAGGTTGAAAATCGCTATTTTATCCCGGGATGGAACGCTCTACTCATGCAAGCGCCTGCGCGAGGCGGCAACGCGTCGTGGTCATCAGGTGGAGATCATTGATCCCCTTTCTTGTTATATGAACATTAATCCGGCCGCGCCTTCCGTGCATTACAAGGGGCGTCAACTGCCGCATTATGACGCGATTATCCCGCGTATTGGCTCGGCTATCACCTTTTACGGCACGGCGGTGCTGCGCCAGTTCGAAATGCTGGGAAGCTATCCGCTGAATGAGTCGGTGGCGATCACCCGCGCGCGGGACAAGCTGCGCTCGCTGCAATTGCTGGCGAAGCAGGGGATTGATTTGCCGGTGACGGGGTTTGCCCACTCGCCGGACGACACCAGCGATCTTATTGATATGGTGGGTGGCGCGCCGCTGGTGGTGAAGCTCGTTGAAGGTACGCAAGGAATTGGCGTTGTGCTGGCTGAAACGCGGCAGGCGGCGGAAAGCGTGATTGATGCGTTTCGCGGTCTTAACGCCCATATTCTGGTGCAGGAATACATCAAAGAAGCGAAGGGCAGAGATATTCGCTGTCTGGTGGTGGGGGATGAGGTTGTGGCCGCCATTGAACGGCAGGCCAAGCCCGGCGATTTCCGCTCAAACCTGCACCGTGGCGGCGTCGCGCATCAGGTCACAATTACCGACCTTGAGCGAGAAGTGGCGCTAAAAGCGGCCAGCACGCTGGGGCTGGATATTGCCGGGGTGGACATTTTACGCGCCGAACGCGGGCCGCTGGTGATGGAAGTGAACGCCTCGCCGGGGCTGGAAGGCATTGAAAACACGAGCGGGGTCGATATCGCCGGGCTGATGATCAAATGGATAGAGCGGCAGGCCCGCCCTGGGTACTGTCTTAAAACCGGGGGATAATTACCAAATCGGCGCTAATGCATAGTATGACGTGTCATTTTTGCGTAAGATGGCACGTTAATTTTTGAACAGGTAATGAGGTTTTTGCGTTTATGGATTCACTCGTGGTCCCGACTCTGGACACTTTACGCCGCTGGCTGGATGAAACTGGCGTAACCTTTTTCGAGTGCGATACCTGCCAGGCATTGCATTTGCCCCATATGCAGAACTTCGATGGCGTATACGACGCGAAAATCGATCTCGTGGACAACATTATTCTGTTTTCCGCATTGGCAGAAGTTAAGCCGTCGGCGCTGCTGCCGTTGGCGTCCGATCTCTCCTCGATCAACGCCAGCTCGCTGACGGTGAAAGCGTTTCTCGACATCCAGGATGATAACCTGCCCAAGCTGGTGGTGTGTCAGTCGTTGTCTGCCTCCGTGGGCATTACCCGCGAGCAGTTTGCCGCCTTTGTTCAGCAGAGCGAAGAGCAGGTTTCGATGGTGATCCTCGAGGTTTGCGCTAATCAGCTGCTTTTTGTGGCCGAAGAAGAAGAGCGCGACGGCACAATTATTCACACCCACTCTCTGCACTGATCCTTTCTTTTTTTAACGCAGCGGCCACCAGCGCCGCTGCGTTCTGCATGTTTTTATTCTGTCATAAAGCCGTCACAGCCAGACAAATCCCTGCCATAAGGCGCGTTTTTGCCGCCTGAATAGACGAAAGATGTCTAAAAAGTTGATAAAAGGCGTTTTTTCATCCGGGCTATAGTCGCCAACCCTGGCTACAGTTATTCTTGCTTGGCCGTAAAAACGAGCAACGTCTGCGTGAAGATTACCCAAATTCTTTTTCAGCAGAATGAATAGAGATGCATGAATTTTGCATGCTAAAAAAGCGTGCGGCGAATGCGGATAAGCCACATTGCGTAAATTCGGCTCATTCGAGCCTGGTTTGGCCTTTATTCAGAAGGAATGAAATTATGCTCTACCTACGTAAAAAAGGGTTGTTGGGGATGGTTGCTGGCGCGCTGATGGTGGCTTCTGCCGCCAGCTCTGCCGCCGAACAAAAGACGCTGCACGTTTATAACTGGTCTGACTATATAGCCCCGGATACCCTGGCAAACTTCACGAAAGAGACCGGCATCAAAGTGGTCTACGACGTGTTTGATTCCAACGAAGTGCTGGAAGGGAAGCTGATGGCGGGCAGCACGGGCTATGACCTGGTGGTGCCGTCTTCGCAGTTCCTTGAGCGCCAGGCGCAGGCCGGCATCTTCGAGCCGCTGGATAAAAGCAAACTGCCGAACTACAAAAACCTCGACCCGGAAATGCTCAAGCTGGTGGCGCAAAACGACCACGATAACAAATACGGCATTCCGTACATGATGGTGACGACCGGCATCGGCTACAACGTCGATAAAGTGAAAGCCGTGCTGGGGAAAGACGCGCCGGTGGACAGCTGGGATCTGATCTTCAAGCCGGAAAACCTTGAAAAACTGAAAAGCTGCGGCGTGTCGTTCCTGGACGCGCCAAGTGAAATTTACGCGACCGTGTTGCACTACCTGGGCAAAGATCCGAACAGCACCAACGCCGCGGACTACACCGGGGCGGCTAACGATCTGCTGATGAAGCTGCGGCCAAATATTCGTTACTTCCATTCGTCGCAGTACATCAACGACCTTGCCAACGGTGACATCTGCGTGGCGATTGGCTGGTCCGGGGATATTCTGCAGGCGGCAAACCGCGCCAAAGAAGCTAAAAATGGCGTGAATGTTGCTTATTCCATTCCTAAGGAAGGCGCGATGGTCTACTTCGATATGTTTGCCCTGCCGGTAGATGCGAAGAATAAAGACGAAGCGTACCAGTTCCTGAACTACCTGATGAAGCCGGACGTTATCGCCAACATCAGTAATCATATTTACTACGCGAACGCCAACAAAGAAGCTACGCCGTTACTGAGCGAAGAGGTCCGCAGCAATCCGGGAATTTACCCGCCGGCGGATATCCGTGCCAAGTTGTTCACACAAACGGTGATGCCAGCGAAGATTGACCGGGTTATCACCCGCGCGTGGACTAAGGTTAAAACAGGCAAATAGTCCTGTGACACCCTGCACCGGGCGGTTGCACCAGAGTTGTGCAATCGCCCCAGCCTGAACGGAAGCCCTTGTTTCCAGAATGGCGAAAAGTACGGCAACCGGGCCGTATCTTCTTTTTGCTTTTGCCGGAGAGCAACAGAATTGAACGACGCAATCCCTCGCCCGCAGTCCAAAACACCCAAAGCGCTGACGCCGCTGCTGGAAATTCGTAACCTCACTAAATCGTTTGATGGCCAACATGCCGTGGATGACGTCAGTCTGACCATCTACAAAGGCGAAATTTTTGCTTTGCTGGGTGCCTCGGGCTGCGGCAAATCCACGCTGCTGCGCATGCTGGCGGGGTTTGAACAGCCAAGTGCCGGGCAAATCATGCTTGATGGCGTCGATTTGTCGCATGTGCCGCCTTACCAGCGCCCAATCAATATGATGTTCCAGTCCTACGCGCTGTTCCCGCATATGACCGTGGAGCAAAACATCGCCTTTGGCCTGAAGCAGGACAAACTGCCGAAGGCGGAAATTACCAGCCGGGTGGCAGAAATGCTGACCCTGGTACACATGCAGGAGTTCGCCAGGCGCAAGCCTCACCAGCTGTCCGGCGGCCAGCGTCAGCGCGTGGCGTTAGCCCGAAGCCTGGCCAAGCGTCCCAAATTATTGCTGCTCGACGAGCCGATGGGGGCGCTGGATAAAAAGCTCCGTGACCGGATGCAGCTGGAAGTAGTGGACATCCTTGAACGCGTCGGCGTGACCTGCGTGATGGTGACCCACGATCAGGAAGAAGCGATGACCATGGCCGGGCGAATTGCCATCATGAATCGCGGCAAGTTCGTGCAAATTGGCGAGCCGGAAGAGATTTATGAGCACCCAACCACCCGCTATAGCGCAGAGTTTATCGGGTCGGTAAACGTCTTCGAAGGGCTGCTGAAAGAGCGTCAGGACGACGGGCTGGTGATAGACAGCCCCGGACTTGTGCATCCGCTGAAGGTGGATCCTGATGCTTCCGTGGTGGACGGCGTACCGGTCTTCGTTGCGTTGCGCCCGGAAAAGGTGACGCTTTGCGAGGAGCCGCCCGCCGATGGCTATAACTTTGCCGTCGGAGAAGTGGTGCATATCGCCTACCTCGGCGATCTCTCCATCTACCACGTTCGGCTGAAAAGCGGGCAGATGATCAGCGCCCAGCTGCAAAATGAGCACCGCTACCGTAAAGGAGCGCCCACCTGGGGGGATGAAGTTCGCCTGTGCTGGGATGCCGACAGCTGCGTGGTTCTGACGGTTTAAGGGGGCAAGATGACAACACTTTCTGAAGGCCCGGCAGAGACGGCGGTTCCTCAGCCCTCGGGCGTGAAGCGTTTGCTTGCCCGTTTGCAGATGGCGCACGGGCGCAAGCTGGCGATCGCGCTGCCCTATTTGTGGCTGATCCTGCTGTTTATGCTGCCGTTCCTGATCGTCTTTAAGATCAGTTTTTCGGAAATAGCCCGGGCGATCCCGCCTTACAGCGACCTGGTGAGCTGGGCCGATGGCCAGCTGTCGATCACCCTGAATCTGGCGAACTACTTCCAGCTGACGGACGATCCGCTCTACTTCGAGGCTTATCTGCAATCTTTGCAGGTCGCGGCGGTGTCAACGCTGTGCTGCCTGGCGCTGGGCTATCCGCTCGCGTGGGCGGTGGCACACAGTAAACCCTCAACGCGAAACATCCTGCTGTTGCTGGTGATCCTGCCTTCATGGACCTCGTTCCTGATCCGCGTGTATGCGTGGATGGGCATCCTGAAAAACAACGGCATATTGAATAACGTGCTGCTTTGGCTCGGGGTTATCGACCAGCCGCTGACGATCCTGCACACCAATCTTGCGGTCTACATCGGGGTAGTTTATGCCTACCTGCCTTTCATGGTGCTGCCGATTTATACCGCGCTAACGCGCATAGATTATTCGCTGGTGGAGGCTTCGTTAGATCTCGGCGCGCGGCCGCTGAAAACGTTCTTCAGCGTGATTGTGCCGTTGACCAAAGGCGGGATTATTGCCGGTTCGATGCTGGTGTTTATTCCGGCGGTAGGGGAGTTTGTTATCCCGGAACTGCTCGGCGGGCCGGACAGCATAATGATTGGCCGCGTCCTGTGGCAGGAATTCTTTAATAACCGCGACTGGCCGGTGGCCTCAGCCGTGGCGATTATCATGCTTCTGCTGCTGATCGTGCCGATCATGTGGTTCCACAAATACCAGAACAAAGCGGGGGAGGACCACGCATGAACAGCTTACCGGTTGTGCGCTCTCCGTGGCGTATTTTGATTCTGGTGATTGGCTTTACCTTCCTGTATGCGCCCATGCTGATGTTGGTTATCTACTCGTTTAACAGCTCTAAGCTGGTGACGGTGTGGGCCGGCTGGTCAACGCGCTGGTACGGGGAGCTGTTCCGGGATTCGGCGATGATGAACGCCGTTGGCCTGAGCCTGACCATTGCTGCGGCGGCCGCCACGATGGCCGTTATCCTGGGGACGATTGCTGCCGTGGTGATGGTGCGTTTTGGTCGCTTTCGTGGCTCAACCGGCTTTGCCTTTATGCTAACGGCACCGCTGGTGATGCCGGATGTGATCACCGGGCTTTCGCTACTGCTGCTGTTCGTGGCGCTGGCGCACGCGATTGGCTGGCCGAGCGACAGGGGAATGCTTACCATCTGGCTGGCGCATGTGACGTTCTGCACCGCCTATGTTGCGGTTGTCATTAGCTCACGCCTGCGGGAACTGGACCGCTCCATTGAAGAAGCGGCAATGGATCTGGGGGCGACGCCGCTGAAAGTGTTCTTTGTGATCACCGTGCCGATGATCTCGCCCGCCATTATCTCCGGCTGGCTGCTGGCGTTCACGCTTTCGCTTGATGACCTGGTTATCGCCAGCTTCGTGTCCGGGCCGGGTGCGACCACGCTGCCGATGCTGGTGTTCTCGAACGTGCGCATGGGGGTTAACCCGGAAATTAACGCCCTGGCGTCCATTATTCTCGGCGTTGTGGGCGTTATCGGCTTGATTGCATGGTGGTTTATGGCGCGGGCAGAAAAGCAGCGGCTGCGCGATATCCAGAGTGCAAGACGTGGTTAAAACGCCTAAAATCTGCAATGATGTGCCTCCGGTGCCGCGCTTGTCGCGGCACCGTGACGTAAGGAACGCGAGGTTGTGGAAATTATCAGGAAACAGCGGTCATCCCATGCAAAATTAAACGTCCCCACGCTGGTGATGGTGGCGGCTATCGGCATCGTCACTACCCGATGCCTCGACCTGCTGCTGCTGTTTAATATGCTCGGAGTTAGCGGGGTGATGGATTTTGTCCATCGCAGCGTGCAAACCTGGCCCCTGACGCTGGTTTTTCTCGGCAGCCTGTTGATGCTGTTTGTCGAACTGCGTTGCGCGTTCGTCATCGTCAAAGGGCGTAACTGGGGACGCTGGCTGTTCCTGCTGACCCAAATTATTTCCGTGACCTGGTTGTCTCTGTCCTCCCTGGGCTGGGGATATCCTGAATTATTCAGCGTTGCCGGGGGCACTAAGCGCGAGATCTTCCGTTCGCTGTTTACCCAAAAGCTGCCCGATATTCTGGTGCTGATTTTGCTGTTTGTCCCCGCCCGCAGCCGGCTTTTTTTCAGACTTCAGTAAGCGCGGAGTGCTACAATCTGCGCCCTCGTTTTTTCTCAGGGTTTTTCTATGCAATGCGCGCTCTATGATGCCGGCCGCTGTCGTTCCTGCCAGTGGATTGAACAACCGGTGGAAGACCAGCTTCTCGCTAAAATGACCGATCTCCGGCAGCTGCTGGAAGGCATTGCCGTGGGCGAGTGGTGCCAGCCGGTCAGCGGCCCTGAGCAGGCATTTCGCAACAAAGCTAAAATGGTGGTTAGCGGCAGCGTGGAAAAACCGCTGCTGGGGATGTTACACCGCGACGGCACGCCCGAGGATTTAACCGACTGCCCGCTGTATCCTGTTTCATTTGAGCCTGTTTTTGCGGCATTGAAGCCCTTTATTGCCCGTGCGGGATTAACGCCCTACAGCGTGGCACGTAAGCGTGGAGAGCTGAAGTATCTCCTGCTGACCGAAAGCCTGGCGGATGGCGGCATGATGCTGCGCTTTGTGCTGCGTTCGGAAAGCAAGCTGGGGCAGTTGCGAGCGGCGCTGCCGTGGTTACAGCAGCAACTCCCTCAGCTCAAGGTGATTTCGGCCAACATTCAGCCCGTACACATGGCGATTATGGAAGGTGAGCAGGAGATTCTGCTGACCGAACAGCGTGCGCTCGAAGAGGTTTTCAACGGCGTACCGCTCTATATTCGTCCGCAAAGTTTCTTCCAGACTAACCCTCAGGTTGCTTCCCGGTTGTATGCCACCGCCCGTGACTGGGTGCGCGCGCTACCCGTCAACCATATGTGGGATCTGTTCTGCGGCGTGGGAGGTTTTGGCCTGCACTGCGCCACGCCGGAGATGAAGCTTACCGGGATTGAAATTGCCCCGGAGGCGATAGCCAGCGCACAGCAGTCGGCTGAAAAACTGGGCCTGCATAATATTCATTTTCAGGCGCTGGATTCCACTCAGTTTGCCGTCGCCCAGCAGGATATCCCGCAGCTGGTTTTGGTGAACCCGCCGCGCCGTGGGATCGGTAAAGCGCTGTGCGATTATCTGACGCAGATGGCTCCGGCGTTTATCGTCTACTCAAGCTGCAACGCGCAGACCATGGCGAAGGATATTCAGATGCTGCCGGGTTATCGCTTGGTGCGTACCCAGCTGTTTGATATGTTCCCGCATACTTCGCATTACGAAGTGTTGACGCTGCTGGTCCGGGACTAACATTTGGGAAGCGGAAGCCGCCGGGTTGGTGCCGTCACGATGCGTGTTTCCGCTTTTATATGTAGCCGTTTAGACTGTCAGAAGCCAGTGATCATGATATCACCCAGCCTGTGTTTAATGACGTTCATCTCGTTGATAAATAATGTGTTCCAATTTTTTGAACCATCTTTAAACAACTTAGCAACTTGCTGACGTAAGGGCAGCTCAGGCATTTCCGTTTCAGAAATCTCAATAGCGTTGCTGAGCATTTTGTTATTTTCAAGCATCAGTCCCAGTTCCCATGGGCTGGCGAAATGAACGGGATTGGTCGCTTTGTCGCTATACCAGATGCTAATGCTGCCTGTGGGTGAGGAGGCCAGAGCCTGCATGCCCTGAAGCACAATTTTTAGATAACGGCGGGTAGCTTTTAATACCACCGACTGATTCATTTTTTCCTCTAAATTTTTCAATCGCAGGGAATCATTGGCGAGTGGAAGCTGCCTGAACAAAATGTCGTGTGCCTTTGAAACATAAGTTTCCTGCGAGGATATGGCTTCAATCAATGCGGCCAGCGTTAAAGATGTATCGATAACGTCAGGTTCAGTAGAAACATATTTGTCGAGCGCCGCGTCAAGTTTTTCATTTACTTCCAACTGGTAGATAAAGTCTCTTGTAGCGGCATGACTGCTGAGATATTTGGTGTTGGCCAACTGTTCGTTGTGCCCTTCAATAGGCAGTACCAGCAGACGGGATTTACATGGAGTATTACGATGTAAGTAACTGAATTCTCCGTTGGTACCAGCCCCTGCGGTGGTAATGCCATCAGCATCGGCCAGGTAGGCCAGATGCAGTGCGTTATAGTTTCCAACTGCTTTTGCACCGCAGAATAAAAATATGCGCCGGGAATAATGCTCATCGTTCTGACTGATTTTAGACAGAACATGCTGGGCAATGAGATTGCTTTTCTTATGCGCAAAAACATAAACAATGTTGCGTAGAGCCATGTTTGCCATGCATCTGCTCCCTGCTATCACTCCCGCAAAGAGAGCACCGCTCCCTAAGGCACTCGCGACCGCATTCAAGGGGAGAGCGTGAGCCTGCAGCAATTGAATAATTTTCGTATGTGCTTCTCTTATTCCGCTGGCGGAGGTGATCCGCAGCATGTCGGCGGTAGATTTGACCGAACTCAGCGTATTTTTTTCGCCAAGGGATATATGAGAAATATTTTCGAAAGTACTGCCCAATACCTTTGCTAACAACGCATATTTTGGCAGTAAGTTCATTGCCGAATTTTTGGGATCCAGCAGAATGGCGTGATTTTGCTGATCCAGACGGTGTATAGCCGGCACGCCAGCTTTGGCGGCTGATTTTTGCAGGGAATAATCCATATCAGTAAGTACATAGATACGTTTTTGAAACGCTTTTATGTCGAGATATTTTTTCAGATGGCTAAAAAGATCGGCGCTTTCAATAACGGGAAGTTTATTGATGTCGAGGATATTGCTAAGAAACATTTCCGGGGATAGGGTTCGCGTACGATGAGATATATCAGGTAGTAAGGCGGGACGATTGTTGCGATATCGTAAAGGATTACTGTCCAGTCTTTCAAGTATTTTTGCATCGTCTGACCCTCCAGTTTTATCATCCAGATAACCGTAGACGGGCTTAGTTGACTCTGTCAGTAAGACGTGAATTCCTCGGCTTGCCAGCTTATTTGCAAGCGTCTGGAGTTCTCCCCGGCGCTGGACATTCTCCCAGGCGGGGGGGGCATGAAATATTACTATGGAATCTTTAGGTAGCGTGTCTTGCTGAAGGGCATGATCGATTATTTGTAATAGTCGACCGGTATGCCCTCCACCCGTAGGCGAATAGCCGACGATTAGGAGCTTTGTTGTTTTTTCCAGATTAAATTGAGTTAATAGACGCGAAAGTGAGGATGCAGCAAGTGGCATAATTATCGTACCTCATCGATATTTCATTGTGGGCGCATTCCAGCCGGTGTACCGGTCGGAATTAGTCATCATTAACGATTCACTGAGCGGGCGATCCGGCTGTAGGTATGCCTGACTCCTCTGATAGCTATCCCGTAGGCGAAAATATTTTCTGGCAGCGCGATCCCCATATAACCGGTATCGCCAATATGATGCAGGTCGGCACCGGCCATTTTGCTCATCAAGGCTATCTGGCGAACGGTATCCCGATCGGCACCTTCCTGAGAGGTACCAATAGCCGTCATTGCCATCATGCCAGCCGAGTGTGCGCAGCGAATTAGTGAGCTGGCTGCCTCAATACTCATGCCCGGTACAGTACCCGGGGCTGGGATCAGCGCAATATCAACGCCCTGGCGGGCAAATTCATGGAGATCGCTTTCATTTATAATGGCTGCACCGCTTTCCTGAACCACGCCCGCACCGTGCATTTTTCCACTGATAATGACGGCCTCGTCGCCAATGGCACTGCGGATTTTTCCTGCCGACTGAGCCAGAGCCATATTGCTGACGCCATTGTTTGGGTTACCAGTAAGAACTAAAATTTTTGCCCCCATCTTTACCAATTTGCGGGCATTCTCAGGTGTCGCCGCACGGCCTGGCTTCATTTTCCATAACTCATCATGTTCCGTGGCAAACCGTGGATCGACGGCTTCGAGATTGACGCCAATTACGCGGCCGGTTAGCTGTTGGAGCACATGTAAGGTCTGTGCCGGATCAATATCACCCGGCATGCCCTGTATCAAAGGTTGTTGGCAGTCGAACATATTGATCAGCAGAATATCGGCACCCTGAGAGGCTGCAAGTTCAGCATTCGTGATGTTCGCGAGCAGAGGTTGAGTGATAGCGATGGTTTCACTGACCATTACCCGACCCTCGCTAGCGCGGATAGCGTGAAGTAGCTGCGGTTTGGTGAGCGCAGCCAGCTCAGAAGCACTGCAGTCGAGTAAACGTTTCGATGTCATCATAGATTTCCTCATTGGCGCAGTAGTTAACGAAATCCTCCTGCGTTCTGCAGGGTATTTGTGTGGGAAAAAACGGTATTTCACCGTAATAAACGTTCCTGCATAAAAATCATTTGCAAATTCAAATGTTCACTATGTACCGGTTGTGTACCACTTGTGTACCATAATGGTAATGAGGGGAATTTTCATACTTATTTTGTCTTTTTTGTGATCTTGTACGGCTCTTTAGATCGCCAGAACAATCAAAAATCACGTCGTTGATATTTGTGTTGTTAATAAGTGGTATAGTTGAATCGCTACCTGGCAAACTGGACGTAAAGAGAATGAAGTTGTTGCAACCTGCTGATTTAAAAATCGATGGTTCAAATGCCATGCCGCTGTATCTGCAATTGGCGAATGAGATCCAGCGCGTGATTGATGAAGGTCAGCTTCGCCCTGGAGATGCATTGCCTTCAGAGCGCACGCTGATGGAGGCGTTAGGTATTTCTCGGGGTACCACCAGAAAAGCTATTGAGCAGCTTATCGAGGATCGAAGCCTTGTCCGAAATCCTGGCTCCGGGACCTATGTTGCTCCTCACGTTCGCCAGTCATTAGTCCAGCTGGAGAGCTTCAGTGAAATAGCCTTTGCCAGCGGGGGAGAGGCACAAAGCGAATTGGTGGGCTATGTTCGTCGAGCTGCGACTGAAAAAGAACAACAATTTTTACAGCTCGCAGAAAGTCATAAAGATATTGTCGAGCTGACGCGCCTGCGTAAAATTAGTGGCACCGTCGTTTCGGTGCAGAGGGCGATATTACCCGCGCCGTTGCTGAATAAAATCAACGAATTGAATGAATCGCTCTATCGCTATCTTGAGGAAAAAGGCGTCCCGGTGTTATCAGCCACCCAAAAATTTAGCGCAGTTGCCGCAGATAAGCACTTGGCCTATTACCTGAATATCTCGGAACGCGATCCTATATTATTGGTCACCCGTATCGGGTATAGCCATAATAATATTCCCGTGGAATATACGCAGACATGGTGTCTGAACGAATATTACGATTTCAAAATTGAACTCAAAACGACAGGTAAATAATCCATCAGGAAAATAAAATGCTACCCATTAGCGCCAGCATAATGTTATTTATTTTAAATTACCTGATGAATAAATATTATTTATCCAGAAGGGGATTTTATTATTCAGATTATGTTTTTGTATTCAGAATAACTAGCGTCGAGCATGTGGCTTGCCGATTAGATGAGTGGCGGCTCGCAGATGTGAGCAGGGATAAACCTGAGAGTGTGTTGCAACCTCTCAGGTTAGAAGAATAGCTAATATAGATCAGGCTAATAACCGGGTACGAAAGGCCATCATTTATAATGAATACAGGAGTTATCAGCCTGGGAACCACTGAGTGCTGATCTTCTGGTAAGTCCCGTCCGCTTTAATCGCCGCCAGCGCGTCGTTCAGCTTCTTCAGCAGGGCCTGATTATCCGGGCGAACCGCAATCCCTAAACCGGTGCCAAAGTACTGTGAGTCGGTCACATGCTTGCCCACGGTGCCCAGCTGCGGATTGGTCTTCAGCCATTCGTTCACCACGGCGGTATCACCAAACACGCCATCAATACGGCCATTTTTCAGGTCAATAATCGCGTTCTGGTAACTGTCGTAGGAGACGGTTTTGATCTCAGGATGTTTATCCTGCAGGTATTTCTGGTGCGTGGTGCCGTTTTCCATCCCGATACGTTTGCCTTTGAGATCGTCCAGCGAAGCAAACTGGCCTTTTTTCGCAATCACCACCGCCGAGTTGGCGTAGTAAGGGTTGGTAAAGGCGACCTGTTTGGCCCGCTCAGGTGTGATATCCATCCCGGAAATCACCGCGTCGTATTTACGAAACTTCAGGGAAGGGATCAGGCTGTCAAATGCGTGGTTGGTGAAGGTACATTCTGCCTGCATTTGTTTGCATAATGCTTTGGCCAGATCGATATCGAAACCGACGATCTGATTGCTGGCGTCCAGAGATTCAAAAGGAGGATAGGTTGCCGAAGAGCCGAAGTTGATTTTCTCCGCTGCGGCCGCGCTGAATGCGGTTGTAGCGAACATGGCGGCTAACAGTAACTTTTTCATGCGTGTTGCTCCTGTCTGTCAATATTGTTTTAAGTCGCCGTTTCCCGGCGTCAAACCACCATGCCAAATAGTGAATTTATATGCAATAAAAATGTATATTTATAATTAAATGAGCGTAAAAAAAGCGGGTTGCCCCGCTTTGTCTGTTAGCTTGTCTAGCTGCGGTGTTCAAAGGCCAGTGCCCGGCGTTCAATCAGGCGCATCAGCAAGGTAAGCAGCCCGTTGACGATGAGGTAGACCAGACCGGCTGCGCCGAAAACCGCCACATCATAGGTGCGGCCATACAGAAGCTGCCCGTAGCCCATCACTTCCATCAGCGTAATGGTGTAGGCCAGCGAGGTGCTCTTGAACACCAGCACGACTTCGTTCGAGTAAGAAGAGAGTGCGCGCTTGAAGGCGTACGGCAACAGGATGGCCAGCGTATCTTTCTTGCTCATCCCTAAGGCGCTGCAGGACTGCCACTGACCTTCCGGTATAGCGCGAATTGCCCCGTAAAACAGCTGCGTGGTGTATGCGGCGCTGTTCAGAGAGAGCGCAATCAACGCGCACAGCCACGGTTCGGAAAGCAGATGCCACAGCACCGGATAATGCTGAAGCGACGGGAACTGCCCTGGACCGTAGTAAATCAGGAAGATCTGCACCAGCAGCGGCGTGCCGGTAAACAGCGTGATGTAGGCGCGCACAATATGCACCAGCCCCGGCGTTTTCAGCGTCAGAACAATGGTGAACAGCAGCGACAGCACGAGCGCAACGGCAATGGAAGCGGCGGTGAGCGTCAGGCTGGTGTGCAGACCCTTCATCAGCTCCGGTAAATACTCGAGCATCAGCCAGGTCTCCGTTCAAAGCGCGTGGCGCGCAGGTCAATGCGCTTCAGGATGTACTGACTCAGCAGGGTGATGACCAGATAAATCGCCGCCGCAATCACGTACCAGGTAAACGGCTCCTGGGTGCGCGTGGCGATACTTTTGGTTTGCAGCATCAGGTCATTCACGCTGATAAGCGACACCAGCGCGGTGTCTTTCAGCAGCACCAGCCACTGGTTACCGAGGCCCGGCAGCGCGTGACGCCACATCTGCGGCATGACCAGCCGGAAGAAAATCGCAGTTTTGGATAAACCCAGCGCCTGCCCCGATTCCCACTGCCCAACCGGCACCGCTTTCAGCGCGCCGCGCAGCGTCTGTGACGCGTAGGCGGAATAGAGCAGGGAGAGGGCAATCACGCCGCAGAGAAACGGGCTGACGTCAAAGTTCTCAATCTCCATTTTGACCGGGATCGCGGTAAAACCGAGGTTGAGGGTGAAGCCGTCAGAGAGTATCAGCAGCAGCTGGGAGGAGCCGAAGTAGATAAACAGCACCACCAGGATTTCAGGCAGGCCGCGGAAAAGCGTGACTACCCCGGAGCCTATCCATGCCACCGGGCGCCATTTGGCGGATTCCCAGACGGCAAAAATCATCGCCAGCACGAGGCCGACGATGAGGGCACAAACGGCAAGGCCGACGGTCATCCCGGCGGCGCTTGCTAATGGAAACAATTCGTTCATCGAGTCGATTACTTCTGGAACCATTTGTCGTAGATGGCTTTGTAGGTGCCATCTTGTTTCACTTTATCCAGCGCGGCGTTGAATTTGCTCTGCAGGTCAGTGTTGCCCTGGCGCAGGGCGATGCCGAGGCCGGTGCCGAAGTAATCTTTGTCGGTCACTTTGTCACCCACGGCAACCAGTTCCGGGCTGGCTTTCAGCCACTCTGTCACCACGGCGGTGTCGCCGAAGACCGCGTCGATGCGACCGTTCTGCAGATCCAGCTTAGCGTTCTGGTAGCTGTCGTAAGGCACGGTGGTGATTTCCGGGTGTTTGTCGGTGATGTATTTCTGGTGGGTGGTGCCGTTCTGGATGCCCACTTTTTTGCCTTTCAGCGCGGCAATATCAGCGTACTTGCCCTTCATGCCAACGAACAGCGCGGAGTTGTCATAGTAAGGTTTAGTGAACAGTACCTGTTTTTCACGCTCAGGGGTGATGTCCATCCCCGCCATTACCGCGTCAATACGGCGGAATTTCAGGCTTGGGATCAGGCTGTCGAAGGCCTGGTTGGTGAAGGTACAGGTGGCATCGATCTGCTTGCACAGGGCGTTAGCGAGATCAACGTCAAAACCGACGATCTTGTTGTTGGCGTCGATAGACTCAAACGGAGGGTAAGAGGCTTCGGTAGCAAAACGGATAGTCTGTGCGGCGGTAGCAGAAAGGCTCAGAGTGGCTAAAAGAGTGGCCAGCAAAACTTTTTTCATTGTCGTTTTCCCGTTCAACATCAGTGAGAGAGATAGAATTTAAACGCATCGGTTTGCGGGTTAGCAAAGCAGCTGGCATCACCTTGTTCGATGATGTGGCCGTTTTCCATATACACCACGCGGCTGGCGGTTTTACGCGCCACTTCTACTTCATGGGTCACGATGACCTGAGTAATGTTGGTTTCCGCCAGTTCGCGGATAATGCTGACGATCTGCGCGGTGATTTCCGGATCCAGAGCGGCGGTAGGCTCATCAAACAGCAGAATCTGCGGCTCCATCATCAGGGCGCGGGCAATGGCAACACGCTGCTGCTGGCCACCGGAAAGGTGCAGCGGATAGCGGTCCATGTAGGGCTTCAGGCGCAGGCGTTCAAGCAGTTTATCGGCGCGTTCACGCGCCCGATCTTTGCTTAATCCGAGCACGCGGCACGGCGCTTCAATCAGGTTTTGCAGCACGGTTAAATGCGGCCACAGATTGTATTGCTGGAAGACCATACCGACGTTCTGGCGCAGATCGCGAATCGCTTTGTCGCTGGGGGCTTTGGCGAAGTCGAAAGTCGTGCCCGCAATGCTCAGCTTACCGGAACGCGGCATCTCAAGCAGGTTAAGGACGCGCAGCAGAGAGCTCTTGCCGGCGCCGCTCGGGCCCAGCAATACCAGCGTCTCGCCCTGCGGGCAATGTAGTGTGATATCGAACAGCGCCTGATGGGCACCGTAAAAGCAATTAATGCTGTCTAGTTGAATACTCATGCGCTGAAGTTGAATAGCAATTGAGGCCGCAAAGGGTACCTTTAACAGAATAGTTATGCAATCTTTGTGCGTTAAAACTTATAAGCAACCACTTACACTGCCTAAAGTTAGCACAAAATAGCGAGGCGGGTGGTGGCTAAGTATAAAAAACCGAGATCCCTGAATATACCAGACTATTTACAGGGGTTACGTTTCTTCCACCCGCATAGCGTCAGAATAAATTGCCGCTATTTGCCTTCAACTGCCTGACGCAGCGTGCCGGTTGGCGCATGGCTCGCCGCGCCGAGGTAACGCACATCGTCCACCGCCCAGCATTGGCCTTCACGGACCATCAACACTTCATCTTTCCAGGTCTGGCTGCCGCGGGTCAGCTCGACGCGCAGAGGAATATTTCGCGCATCGGTATTCGGGATAGTTGACGCCGAAGCCACGCTGGCTTTGTCAGGGCCTTCAGACTGGCTGGAGAAGATATCGCTGCGGGTAAACGCGCTTTGCGCCGCCGGAGAGGTGCTGGATTTTTGCAGAAGCTGGAACAGGGAGTCGCTCAGATAGGGGCGCAGCGCGGCAACGGAACTCAGGCCTTCGCCCTTGTGCGCGATACGGTAATCATAGAACTGCTGAGCGACATCATCCGGGCCGCCGCTGACGCAGGGGCCGCTGCGGGTGCCGATGTCTTTGAAGGCCGGAGTGACGGTGGTACAGGCCGACAACACCAGCGCACAGGGAAGAAGAGCCAAAGCCGAGCTGCGCATTTTTATTTCCTTATTTTCTCAGGAGGACTACCTTAGCATAGCGTATTGGCTCAAAATCGCGTGGCGATTGCCGGGCTAACATGTTGATGGCAAAGAGAGGAGAACGTGATGCAGTTTACAACGACGCCAGGTCTGGAAGGCCACACCATTACTGAATACTGCGGCGTAGTGACCGGGGAAGCTATCCTGGGTGCCAATATTTTCCGCGATTTTTTCGCCGGGGTTCGCGATATCGTCGGCGGCCGCTCGGGGGCTTATGAAAAAGAGTTACGCAAAGCGCGGGACATCGCGTTTCGTGAAATTCAGGCACAGGCCGAAAGCCTGGGCGCTAACGCTGTGGTCGGGATTGATATCGACTATGAAACCGTCGGCAAGGACGGCAGTATGCTGATGGTTTGCGTCAGCGGGACGGCGGTGAAAACGCGCAAATGAAAACCAGGATCTTAGCGCTTGCCCTGGCGCTGTTACTGGCGGGCTGCGCCGGGCAAAAAGGGATTGTCGATCGAGGCAGCTATAAAGTGGACACCCTGCATCAGGCTCAGGCCGCTTATCCGCGGGTGAAAATTCTGGTGATCCATTACACGGCGGATGATTTTTCAAGTTCGCTTTCCACGTTGACCGATCGTAACGTCAGCGCCCACTATCTTGTTCCTGCCGAGCCGCCGCTGTCCGGCGGGAAACCCGTTGTCTGGCAGTTGGTGCCGGAAGAGCAGCTGGCCTGGCATGCCGGGGTCAGTTTCTGGCGAGGGGCTACGCGGATTAACGACACGTCCGTAGGTATTGAGCTGGAAAACCAGGGCTATACCCGGGTTGGCGGTGTTCAGCGCTTTTACCCCTTCAGCCAGCCGCAGATTGCGGTGCTTGAGGATTTAGCGAAGCAGATTATTGCGCGCTATAACATCGCGCCGCAGAACGTGGTCGCTCATGGGGATATCGCGCCGCAGCGCAAGGTTGATCCTGGCCCGCTGTTCCCCTGGAAGCAATTTGCGGAAAAAGGGATTGGCGCATGGCCGGACGCCGCTAGAGTGGCGTTTTATCTTAACGGCCGTGGCCCGCTGCAACCTGTGGATAAATCCGAGCTGCTGGATGTGCTTTCCCGGTATGGCTACGAAGTGCTGCCGGGCATGACCGAGGCGCAGCAGAAAAGAGTGATTACCGCCTTCCAGATGCACTTCCGCCCGGCCAACTACAGCGGCGAGGCGGATGCGGAAAGCCTGGCGATCGCCGAGGCATTACTGGAGAAATACGGCCAGGGTTAGCCCCGGTGCAGCGTGCCGTGATCTTTCAACCACAGCGCGGTACGGCGAATGCCTTCATCAAGGGTGACGATAGGCTGATAGCCCAGCTCCGTTTCCGCACGCGTGGTGTCCAGCGTTAAATCGAAGTTCAGCTTGGAGACGCCGTAGTGCGTGAGCACCGGCTCTTTGGCAGACTTATTGCCAAAGTGCTCCAGGCTGCGGGCGATGATATCCAGCATCGGGTACGGCACCGAGCGAATGCGGCATTTAATGCCCAGCTCGTCGATCAGCTTCTGCACGATGGTCCGCAGCGGGCGGGCTTCCATGTTGGTGATGTTGTAGGCGCGGCCAGAAGGTAAATTCTGTTTCTGTGTCGCCAGCCACATCGCGTGTACCGCGTTTTCCAGATAGGTCATATCCACCAGCGCATCGCCGCCGCGCGGCAGCAGCACGCTGCCGTAGTGGCGCATCATCTGCACAAGGCGCGGGAAAAACACTTTGTCGTGCGGCCCAAACAGGCTTTGCGGGCGCAGAATGGTAAAACGGGTGTTCGGGTTGGCCTGCGCCAGCAGCTGAATCACCTCTTCGCTGGCGGCTTTGCTGCGGGCAAATTCGTTGGCGAAGCGCACCGGGCGAAAATCTTCGCTGATGTTGCGGTGGTGGTGGTAGTCGAAGTAGAGCGACGGCGACGAGATATGAATAAAGTCACGCACGCCCCAGGCCACGGCCCATTCGCCCAGACGGCGTGTGGCGCGGACGTTGGCGAGGTCGAAGGCTTGCTGGGTTCCCCACGGCGAGGTGAAGCTGGAGCAGTGCCAGAGCGTGTCGACGTCCGCAAGCATCACTTTCGCCTGGGAAGAGACCAGCTCCGTCAGGTCGGCATGGACAAATTCAGCGCCCATTTTCTGCAGCAGTTTGCCCATCGCTTCGTTGCGCCCGGTGGCCCGAACGCTGATGCCTCTGGCGCGTAAATACTCGACCGCGTTTCGGCCTAAACCGCTGGTGGCGCCCGTGACCAGTACCTTCATGTGACCAACTCGTTATGTTTTGGATTAACGCTGCGCATTTTTCCGTGAAACGGCAGCGCATGCAATGGGAATACTGAAAGATTAGGAGCTAACTTCTCTTTTTGATCGAGTTTTGTTCCGCTAAATGAACAATTCGCCGCGCCATTCCCCTAAAGATAAATAAATGGGCGGGGATCATCGCCAGCCAGTAGATCAAACCGGCGCAGCCGTGAGGATGCCACCAGGCTCTGACGTCCAGCCGACGCTGCTTGCCATCATCCTGCAAGGTCAACGACAGCCGCCCCAGGCCTGGGGCCTTCATACCAAACAGCAGCGTTAGCTCTTTTTCTGGTTCAGCGATAATCACTTTCCAGCTATCGACGGTGTCGCCCACTTCCAGCGTGGCTTTATCAGGCCGCCCTTTAGCAAGCCGATGCCCGACCAGCAAATCCATCAGCGCCCGAGTTTTCCACAGCGCATTGCCAAAAAAGTAGCCTTCTTTACCGCCTAGCTGGTTGATCACCTGCCAGAGCGAAGAGAGTGAGGCCTGGGTGGCCAGCGTGCAGCCCGCCTGTTTAGCAAAAAAACCGTAGTCAGGTCGCCAGCGGGCAAACGCCTGGGCATCGTAGCCCCAGTCCTGGGAGTTGGCGAGCCGGTGTTCGTTGGCCAGCGTCAGGCGCACGGCGTCGTCAAAGCTGATGAGCTGCTGCGGGATGCGTTCGCGCAGGCTACGGTCATCCGCCAGCAAATCGTGTTCCAGACCCTGAATCAGCGCCTTAGCAATACCGGGCGGCACCGAGGTAATGACATTCAGAAACCACACGGAAATCCAGCTGGTGGGGAGTGGCACGGGGATCAGCGGGCGGCGGCGGCCGCTGATAGCCATAAAGCGCTCGAACTGCTGCTGATAGCTCAGAACTTCCGGTCCGGCGGCTTCAAACAGGCGATGTTCTGTGGCCGGATGGTCCAGCAGTGCGACGAGGTAGTGCAGCAGGTTATCCAAAGCAATGGGTGAAGTACGGGAGCGAACCCAGCGCGGCGGCGTCAGCACCGGCAGGTTGTACACCAGATCCCGCATGACTTCGAAGGCCGCCGAGCCCGCGCCAACAATAATCCCCGCGCGAAGTTCGGTGACAGGAACGCCGGAATCTCGCAGGATATCTGCGGTGATTTGCCGGGCTTTCAGGTGCTTTGAATGAGTTTGCCCGCTTTTGGCCTGCAAAGCGCTGAGGAAAATGACCTGCTTGACCGGATGTTCGGTCAGCGCGTCGCGCATGTTCAGCGCCGCCTGACGTTCGAACTCCATAAAATTATCGCCGTCGCCCATGCTGTGGATCAGATAGTAGACGGTATCCGCCCCTTCGAGCAGGGCACCCAGGCGGTGCGGCCAGTGCAAATCTACGTGCCGGCATTCTACGCCTGGCCAGGGCTGTTTTTTTAGCCAGTCAATGCGGCGGGCTGCGGCGGTGACGTGATGTCCCGCCGCCACGAGTAACGGCACCAGATGCTGGCCAATGTAGCCGCTGGCGCCGAGGACCACTATCCTTTGAGGTTCTGCCATCGTCCCTGAGTCCCGTTAGTTTTGCAGGAAGCTGCGCCAGTGGGCGACGACTTCAGCCAGCTGGCTGCGGGTGACGTCCAGATGGGTGACCAGCCGAGTTGCCGGACCTGCGCTGAGGATGATGCCGCGCTCACGCATGTAGGGCCCTAAATCTTCTGCTTCTTCCGCCGTCATGCGCACAAAGACCATGTTGGTGTCCTGACGCATCACATCGACGCCGATTTCGCGCAGCTCGCCTGCCAGCCAGTGGGCGTTGTCGTGGTCTTCTTTCAGCCGCCCGACGTTATTTTTCAGCGCATACAGGCCTGCCGCCGCCAGAATACCGGCCTGACGCATACCGCCGCCGGTCATCTTGCGCCAGCGTACAGCGCGTTTGATGTACTCTTTACTGCCCACCAGCAGGGATCCCACCGGCGTGCCAAGACCTTTCGACAGGCAAATGGTGAAGCTGTCGCAGTAGCGAGTAATTTCTTCCAACTGGCAGCCGTAGGACACCACGGCGTTAAAAATACGTGCGCCATCTACGTGCAGAGCCAGATTGTGCTTGCGGGTGAATTCCCAGGCCTGCTGGAGATATTCGCGCGGCAGCACTTTGCCGTTATGGGTGTTTTCAAGGCTCAGCAATTTAGTGCGGGCGAAGTGAATGTCGTCCGGTTTAATTTTTGCCGCCACTTTATCCAGCGGCAGCGTGCCGTCACGATCCGCTTCAATGGGCTGAGGCTGAATGCTGCCCAGCACCGCTGCGCCGCCAGCTTCGTAGAGGTAGTTATGTGCGGCCTGGCCAACGATGTACTCTTCGCCGCGCTCGCAGTGGCTGAGCAAAGCTACGAGGTTGGCCTGCGTGCCGGTAGGTAAAAACAGGGCAGCTTCTTTCCCGCTGATTTTTGCCGCGTATGCCTGAAGCTCGTTAACAGTGGGGTCATCGCCGTAAACATCATCCCCGGTCGGGGCGGCCATCATTTGCTCCAGCATGGCGCGGGAAGGGCGGGTAACGGTATCGCTGCGTAAATCGATCATGACGGGTCCTTTATCGAGAGGCTGCGCCCGGACGGTTATCCGGGCGCCTGAGGCAACCTTCTTTTTTACCGGAACCAGTTGGTTTTCGCCAGCTCGATCACTTCATCTCCTCGCCCGCTGATGATGGCGCGCAGCATATACAGGCTGAACCCCTTAGCCTGCTCCAGCTTGATCTGCGGCGGGATAGCCAGCTCGTCTTTGGCGACGACAACATCGACCAGCACCGGGCCATCGGTGCTGAAGGCCCGTTCCAGTGCAGCGTTCAGCTCCTCAGATTTTTCAACGCGGATGCCGGTAATGCCGCAGGCCTCGGCGATACGGGCAAAGTTGGTGTCGTGCAGTTCGGTACCGTCGGTGAGGTAGCCCCCGGCTTTCATCTCCATCGCCACGAAACCGAGCACGCTGTTGTTGAACACCACGATTTTAATCGGCAACTTCATTTGTGCTACGGACAGGAAGTCGCCCATCAGCATGCTGAAGCCGCCGTCACCGCACATCGCCACCACCTGGCGATCGGGCGCGGTGGCCTTGGCGCCCAGCGCCTGCGGCATAGCGTTAGCCATTGACCCGTGGTTAAACGAGCCCAGCAGGCGGCGTTTGCCGTTCATTTTCAGGTAGCGCGCGGCCCAGACGGTAGGCGTGCCTACGTCACAGGTAAAAATGGCGTCATCGGCGGCGTAATGGCTTATTTGCTGCGCCAGATATTGCGGGTGAATTTGCTTGCCTTCCGAGGGTTTGGCCAGTTCATCCAGCCCTTCACGCGCTTTGCGATAATCCTCCAGCGCTTTGTCGAGGAAGCTGCGATTGGTTTTCTCCTCCAGCATCGGCAGCAGGGCGGACAGCGTGGCTTTGATATCGCCCACCAGCGCCATGTCGACCTTGCTGTGCGCGCCTATGCTGCCGGGGTTGATATCAATCTGGATAATTTTTGCGTCCGTCGGGTAGAACGCGCGGTAGGGGAACTGGGTGCCGAGCAGGATCAGCGTGTCGGCGTTCATCATCGTGTGGAAGCCGGATGAGAAGCCTATTAATCCGGTCATGCCAACGTCGTAAGGGTTGTCGTACTCAACGTGTTCTTTGCCACGCAGGGCGTGAACAATGGGCGCTTTCAGGGTTGCCGCCAGCTGCACCAGCTCAGTATGTGCCCCAGCGCAGCCGCTGCCGCACATCAGGGCGATATTGTCGTTGTAGCGCAGAAGTTGGGCGAGTTTTTTAAGCTCATCGTGAGGGGGAACCACGATGGGCGGCGGTGCAGGATACCAGTGCGTCGTGGCATGCTCTGGCGCGGGTTTGAGCGCCACGTCGCCGGGCAGTACCACCACGGAAACGCCCCGGTTCAGAATGGCTTTGCGCATGGCAATCGCCAATACCTGCGGGATCTGCTCCGGGTTAGAAACCAGTTCGCAATAGTGGCTGCATTCGCGGAAAAGCTCTTCGGGATGCGTTTCCTGGAAGTAGCCGCTGCCAATTTCGCTGGAGGGAATATGGGCTGCAATGGCGAGAACGGGCACGTGATTGCGGTGGCAATCGTACAGGCCGTTAATCAGGTGCAGGTTACCTGGCCCGCATGAACCGGCGCAGACAGCAAGCTCGCCGGTGAGATGCGCTTCGGCCCCGGCGGCGAAAGCGGCCACTTCTTCATGGCGAGTTGGCATCCATTTAATCGTGCCCATCCGGTTGAGGCTGTCGCTGAGGCCGTTCAGGGAATCGCCGGTGACGCCCCAGATACGTTTCACGCCCGCGCTCTCAAGGGTTTTGGCCAGCCAGGCCGCTACGGATTGTTTCATCGGTTTTCCTTGTCCAGTGTGATAGCGCTTACAAGCTTAGTTCAATTCTGCGTAACGGCAGGGAATAGCCTCCCTAAAATTGGGGCTATTTGTTAGCAAATATTAAGCGTAAATTATTCTCGTTATCATTTTAAAAGGGTGGCAATTCATATGGTTACTAAATTGTTAAATGCAGTGAATGGCGCGCTAAACAAAGACGATCTGGGAAAATTGTTACTGCGTCTGGCGGTAGGCGGCCTGATGCTGTTTCACGGCCTGCACAAGCTGTTTGGCGGCGTGGACGGGATTAAGGGAATGCTGGCGGCGCATGGCATCCCGGAGTTTGTCGCCTATGGCGTGCTGCTGGGTGAGGTGCTTGCCCCGCTGCTGATTATTTTAGGGATCCTCACTCGCCTGTCCGCGCTTGGGCTGGCGTGCACGATGATTGTGGCCTGGCTGCTGGTGGGCGTGGGGGAAACCTTCATGCTGGATAAAACCGGGGCCTGGGGCGTTGAAAGCCTGATGTACTTTTTCCTCGGCGCGCTGGCGATAGTCTTTTGCGGCGCAGGGCGTTACGCGTTTGGCAGGTCGGCCTGGCGGTAGAAAAAGAAAAGGCACCGTGAAGGTGCCTGTTTAGATCAGGCGAGCACCAGGTCGCTCTGAGGGTGGCAGGAGCAGGCCAGCACGTAGCCGCTGGCAATTTCTTCTTCCGTCAGTGTCATGGTGCTGGAGACGGTATAGTCGCCAGAAACCACTTTTGTTTTACAGCAGCCGCAAACCCCGGCACGACAGACGGCGTTCACCGGCACGCTGTTGCTCTCCAGCGCGGCAAGCAGCGTGCTGCCCACCGGTGAGTAGAACTCACGCATCGGCTGGAGCGTGGTGAACTTCAGGCCGCCCGCTGAGGGTGCAGCGGCTGGCGTGAAGAACACTTCCCGATAAAACGCCGTGACTCCCAGCGCTTTCACTTCTTTCTCAACCATGTCCATATAAGGCGCAGGCCCGCAGGTCATAACCGTCCGGCTGGCGATATCCGGCACTGTGGCCAGGATCTCGCGAGTCAGTCGCCCGGCGATAAAGCCGTGAGTGGCGTTGTTTTCTGCCACCAGCGTGACCGGGTAATGCCGCCATTCGTCAGCAAAAATCACGTCCTGCGGGGAGCGTACGTTGTAGACGACCTGCACGTCCGCTTGCGGGCGGTGTTTTGCCAGCCAGCGGCGCATGGCCATAATCGGCGTGACGCCGCAGCCCGCCGCCAGCAGCAGATAGCGCCCCGACACGATGTTTTCACAGCTGAACTCGCCCTGGGCTTCAGACAGCCACAGGTAGTCGCCGGCTTTCACTTCTCCGGTTAGCCACTCCGAGCCAGCGCCGCCGTCGATGCGCCGTACCGTCAGCGTGATGAACTCACTCAGACCCGGAGTGGAAGAGATCGTATAGGCCCGCAGCGTCTCGCTGCCGTTGCGAATGCTCACCAGGGCATATTGCCCGGCTTTGTAGGGATAGAAGTCGTGGTTGATCAGCGACAGCGTCCAGACATCCGGCGTTTCCTGGTGAATATGGTGTACCTGCATACGGTGCGGGCACAGCGGCGTTGGCATGGTCATGGCTGCTCCTTAAGCGCTCATTAACTGTTGGATGTCTTGCTCAACGGTGGTGATGGCGCGCAGGCCAAATTTCTCGTTCAGCACTGCCAGCAGGTTTGGCGTCAGGAAACCAGGCGCGGTTGGCCCGGTGACAATGTTGGTGACGCCGAGCGACAGCAGCGTGAGCAGAATTACAATCGCCTTTTGCTCAAACCAGGAGAGCACGAGGCTCAGCGGCAGGTCGTTCACGCCGCAGCCCAGTTTCTCTGCGAGGGTGACTGCCAGAATAATCGCTGAATATGCGTCGTTGCACTGGCCGGCATCTACCAAGCGCGGCAGCCCTTCGATGTTGCCGAAATCCAGCTTGTTGAAGCGGTATTTACCGCAGGCCAGGGTCAGGATTAGGCAGTCCTGCGGCACGCTGGTGGCGAAGTCGGTGAAGTAGTTACGTTCTCCGCGTGCGCCGTCGCAGCCGCCGACCAGGAAGATGTGGCGAAGTTTTTCGCGGCTAACCAGATCGATGAGCGTGTCTGCCGCACCCAGTAACGTCTGGCGGCCAAAGCCGACGGTGATCAGGTGTTCGATTTCGCTGTACGGGAAACCGGCCATTTGCTGGGCCTGGGTAATCACCGGGCTAAAATTGTCGCCTTCGAGGTGGCTGACGCCCGGCCAGCCGACGATGCTGCGGGTCCAAATTCGGTCATCGTACGAGCCCACGGTTGGATCGATGATGCAGTTGGAAGTCATGACAATAGGGCCTGGGAAGCGGGCGAATTCCGTTTGCTGGTTCTGCCAGCCGCTGCCGTAGTTGCCGACCAGGTGTTTGAATTTCCGCAGTTCTGGATAGCCGTGCGCCGGGAGCATTTCACCGTGGGTGTAGACGTTCACGCCGGTGCCTTCGGTTTGCTCGAGCAAGTTATAGAGATCTTTCAGGTCATGGCCGGAAATCAGGATGCACTTCCCGGCGACCGGGCGTACGTTAACCTGGGTTGGGGTTGGATGGCCGTATTTGCCGGTTTCCCCCTGATCCAGAATGCTCATCACTTTGAAGTTCATCTGGCCGATTTCCATGGAACAGTCCAGCAGCGCGCCCATATCCGCAGGCCAGGTGCCGAGCCACGCCATGATGTTGTGGTACTGGGCGTAGATATCGTTGTCGTACTGGCCCAGCACATGTGCGTGTTCCATATAAGCGGCGGCGCCTTTCATGCCGTACAGGCACAGCAGGCGCAGGCCGAGAATATCTTCGCCAATGTCGGCTTTGTCACGATTTGGCGTGAATTCAGCGGCCTGGCGCTGAAGTTCACCGAGGTCACTGCTGACCAACTGAAGCTCTGCCATCGGGTGAGTGACGATGGCCGCAGGATCGACAGCCAGCGTACGGATTTTCAGATCTTCGCGCATGGCAATGGCATCTCGGGCATAGCCAACGATGCGGCCGGAGTCGAAGTTCACGTTGGTCAGCGTTGAGAAGAAGGCGCGGGGAGCAAAGTTATCAATCTCGTGGTCGATAATACCGCGTTCGCGTGCGGCAACGGCCCAGGCGGACAGCCCCTGCAACGTCGCGATCAGCAGATCCTGTAGGTCGGAAGTCTGGGCCGTTTTACCGCAGACGCCCTGGGCATAGGCGCAGCCGTCGCCGGCCGGGGTACGAATGGTCTGTTCACACTGCACACAAAACATGATGTCACCTTAAAGTTATATTTTAAATACATGTTTAAGGTTAGGCTCCGGCTCAACAGGTTAAAAGGACTTTTTGGTGCAACTTAAAGGGAGATTGATATAGCTCAACTTTGGCGGCAGCAGGCTACCGCCAGAGAGGTATCAGGCGGCGAAGAAGGCGATGAGCAGCGGGGTCAGCAGGCTAAGAATAAATCCGTGCACAATGGCGGCAGGCACGATTTCCACACCGCCGCTGCGCTGCAGCACCGGCAGGGTAAAGTCCATCGAGGTGGCGCCACAAAGGCCCAGAGCCGTTGAGCGGCTGCGGAGCACCAAAGCCGGGATAAGCATAATAGCCAGTAATTCCCGCACCAGATCGTTAAAGAAGGTTGCGCTGCCAATCACCGGCCCGTAGGACTCAGTCATCAGGATCCCGGACAGCGAATACCAGCCGAACCCAGAGGCCATAGCCAGACCTGTTTTTATCGGCAGGCCAAGCAGTAGGGCGTTGATCGCCCCGGCGACCATTGAGCTGAAAACGACCACAATGGCGACAATAATGCCGCGACGGTTGAGAACGATTTGCCGGAAGGTCATGCCGCTGTTGCGAAGCTGGATCCCGACCAGCAGCAGCAGGAAAATAAGCGTATATTCGCTGGCCTCTGTGGCGTATTTAAGCACCTCAAATCCGGTCAGCCCCAGCAGGAAGCCCAAAGCCACTACCCCGCAAAGCTGTAAGGACTCCAGGGCCATCGCCAGGCGCGAGGGGAGTTTTTCCTGTTTGTGCTGATGCCGCCACGGGAGAGCACGTTCCAGCAGCAAGAGGCCGGCGATGTTACACAGCAGGATCACCCCGACGCTTATCACCGAGTAATGCAGGATAGTCAGCAGGTTGCTGGCGAGATTATCGAGGAACGCCAGGCTAATGCCCATCAGGAAGAGGATCACGTAAACAATCCAGCCCAGCAGGCGGTGAATCAGCCTGAGCAGGTGGATTTGTTTCAGCGGAATCAGGTAACCGACGAGCAACGGCACCAGGATAATAAGTAATCCTGACAGCATGGGAGGGACAGTCCTTGTAGTTAAAATGTTACGACGGATGTCACACTACCGAAAGAAAGGAATTGAGTCGAGTAGGGGCGAAGAAAAAGGTTTATGCGGGGAAAAGAAAACGGCAGGCTTACCCGAGTAAGCCTGCCTCGGGGCCTAGCTGCGTTTTTCCAGCAGGGTGCGGTAAATAATACCGCCCAGGATCCCGCCAATAATAGGCATCACCCAGAAAAGCCACAGTTGATCCAGCGCCCAGCCGCCCTGGAAAATAGCCACTGCGGTACTGCGCGCAGGGTTTACTGAGGTGTTGGTAACCGGAATACTAATTAAGTGAATTAAGGTTAATGCCAGGCCAATGGCTATTGGCGCAAAACCCGGTGCAGCAAATTTGTCCGTTGCACCGTGAATAACAATCAAGAATCCACAGGTTAATACGATTTCAATCACAATGGCGGACAGCATGGAATATCCACCCGGAGAATGTTCGCCGTAGCCGTTAGAAGCAAATCCGCTGGCTGCGGCATCAAAGCCTGCTTTACCGCTGGCGATTAAATAAAGGATAGCGGCAGCGACAATCCCGCCAATCACCTGGGCAATAATATAGCCAATCACTTCTTTAGCCGGGAAGCGGCCACCGGCCCAGAGGCCAAGTGTGACGGCCGGGTTAAAGTGACCACCGGAAATATGGCCGACGGCAAAAGCCATGGTCAGCACGGTTAAACCAAATGCCAGCGCGACGCCGACAAAGCCAATGCCTAATTCCGGGAATGCTGCCGCTAATACTGCGCTACCACAGCCACCAAATACCAGCCAGAACGTCCCGAAGAACTCGGCTGCTAATTTTCTAAACATAACCACCTCTGATAAAAGCCAGAAACAATGCAAGGTTCACGCGCTAAATCACATGACCCTGACTGTCGCTAATTCACCGTCATCAAGTGAATGACGAAAGTAATATTAAATGCGCGTTAATATTAGGTATTTCGCCATTTCGCCACCAGTACAATAAATTCTAGTTTTTTGATTTAGGGCAATGAGGTGTTATTCCTTTTCTGAGGAGAGGTAGCAGAAGTATAGGTTATCTTTGAATGAAGTAAGAATATTCCGGATAATAAAAAAATACGCCTCAGCACGAATTGATTATGGTAAAGGCGGCGTGCGTTTATCGCGTAACGCTTTGACATTGTGTGGTTACATTGCCTTCCGGGTTGCCGCTATACTCGAAAAGGACGCTGGATGAAAGCGGATGCACAGGAGGCGGTATGTTTCTCGAGCGAGTTGAGATGGTTGGTTTTCGCGGTATTAACCGTTTGTCGTTAATGCTTGAGCAAAACAACGTGCTGATTGGCGAAAATGCCTGGGGTAAATCCAGCCTGTTAGATGCGCTGACTTTGCTACTTTCCCCGCACCGGGAGCTGTACCATTTTGTTCGCGAAGATTTCTATTTTCCCCCCGGCGAGCTGCATGGCCGTGAAAGTCACCTGCAAATCATCCTGACCTTCCGCGAGGCGGCGCCTGGCCACCATTTAGGGCGGCGGTATCGTAACCTTTCCCCGGTTTGGGTGGCGGGGAACGACGGCTTCCATCGTATTTATTACCGTCTGGAAGGAGAGCTTGGGGATGAAGGGACGGTTTTAACGCTGAGAAGCTTTCTCAATGCCCACGGCCAGCCGCTGGCGCTGGACGAAATTGACGACATGGCGATGAATATCACGCGGCTGAACCCGGTGCTGCGCCTCAGAGATGCCCGATTCATGCGGCGGCTGCGCAACGGAAGCATGCCCGAAATGCCGGAAACGGAGCTGACCGCGCGCCAGCTGGATTTCCTGGCGCGAGAGCTGGTATCAAGGCCGCAAAACCTCACCGATGCGCAGCTGCGGCAAGGGCTGTCGGCCATGGTACAGCTGCTTGAACACTATTTCTCTGAGCAGGGCGCGATAGCGCACCAGCGCCTGATGCGGCGGCGTTCTCATGATGAGCAGCGCAGCTGGCGCTATCTGGATGTGATCAACCGGATGATCGACAAGCCAGGCAGCCGTTCGCACCGCATGATCCTGCTGGGCATGTTTTCCACGTTGCTACAGGCGAAGGGCAGCATTGCGCTCGACAGGGACGCTCGCCCGCTGCTGCTGGTGGAAGATCCTGAAACCCGGCTGCATCCGATTATGCTGTCTGTCGCCTGGCACCTGCTGAATCTGTTGCCGCTGCAAAAAATTACCACGACCAATTCCGGCGAGTTGCTCTCTCTGACGCCGGTAGAACAGGTTTGCCGGCTGGTGCGTGAATCCTCCCGAGTGGCCGCGTGGCGGCTTGGACCGGGCGGTATGAACGCGGAAGAGAGCCGGAGAATTGCTTTCCACATTCGTTTTAATCGCGCGTCGTCACTCTTTGCCCGCTGTTGGTTGCTGGTGGAAGGCGAGACCGAAGTGTGGGTGATGAACGAACTGGCGCGCCAGTGTGGGCACCATTTTGATGCCGAAGGCGTGAAGGTCATCGAGTTTGCACAATCTGGCCTGCGCCCGCTGATTAAGTTCGCTCGCCGGATGGGCATTGAATGGCATGTGCTGGTGGACGGGGATGATGCCGGTAAAAAATATGCGGCAACCGTACGCGGCTTGCTGGACAATGACCGGGATCAGGAGCGCGATCATCTTACAGCGCTGCCTGCGCTGGATATGGAACACTTTATGTATCGGCAGGGATTTTCGGATGTGTTTCATCGCGTGGCTCAGTTGCCCGAAAATGTGCCGATGAATTTGCGCAGGATTATTACGAAAGCTATTCATCGTTCGTCAAAGCCGGATTTAGCTATCGAAGTGGCTCTGGAGGCGGGGCGTCGCGGCGTGGATGCGGTTCCGCCGCTGTTTCGTAAAATGTTTTCTCGGGTGCTTTGGCTGGCGCGTGGCCGGGCGGATTAGCGCCCGGCTGGAAATGCAGATCTAGAAATGACCGTTGATGCTGTTCATCATGCCGTCGAGCAATTCATAACGGCGGCGATATTCTGCACGTTTTTTGCTGGCAATGTCTTCCAGCGGTTTGCGTTCCACGCTGGATGGCAGGGCAAACAGGCCGTCGGCGCGAGGTTCACCGCTCATAGACTGCCAGAAACTGTCATAGTCCGCATGTAGACTGTCTTTTTTCTTCTTCTCGTAGCGCCATGAACGGTAAATATGCGTCCCGTTGCCGACGGCCAGAATGCGCTCTGCGTCGAGAAGCTTCGCCAGTTCACAGGCAACCTCAAGCAGCATGCGTTTCGGGAACAGCCCGTGGCAAGCCTTTGTGGCAGCCTGAATGGCTTCATGAGGCACCCAGGTTTTGGCTCCCTGCAGGCAGCCAATAAAGAAGGTGTTCTTGCCTTCAAACTGGTTGAGAGTAAAGGTCATACGCGCCAGGGGAACGCCCTCTTCATTACAGAAGTTCAGGAAGGCTTCGCCTTCTTTACCTTCAATATCGTGAGAGGTGAGATCGATAAACATCAGCTCGTTGTTTTTACCCACCAGCGTGGCCAGGCGGTAACCTTCTGCAGAGAAATGCCCGTTAAGCATTTTTTTCGGCATTTTCTCGGCAATTTTCTGGTAGTGGTAAGCGATAGTATCCCGCGTATGCTTGCGTTTTAGCGGCAGCGCAAGGTAAGGGCGATGCAGGCGGCAAGGCAGACCAGGCTGAGCGTTCAGCATGCTGGCAAGATGAGGCTGGCTTGCGAGGTTGTTCATCAGGCTGACGGTGTGCAAAGGCATCGCCAGTGAGCGTAAAATAAACTTGCGGCGGTAAGCCTTCTTGCCCCAGGATGCTCCCGGCTGCCATTCCCCCGTCGCGAGGGAAAGGAAGAGTTTCCAGCCTGTTTGAGGCAGTGCTTCGGTAACATGCGCGGCAGCGATCTGGGACATAATAACAACCTGATATTCGGGAAAGATGGCACTATTTCAGCACGCCGGATGTCAACCGACGTTCAATAACTGTTACATATCTTCACATTGTGCAGTTTGTTTAAGAACCGTTTAATCATGCGCTAGCTATTTCAGGATTTATATGAAAATTAAGGGAAAATTTAAAAAACGTTATTGGCTTTACGCGCTGCTGGTGGTGATATTTTTCCTCTGGCTTTGGCAGTTTTTGCATGTGCCAGCCCCACAATATCAAACGATGATCGTGCGTAAGGCTTCGCTTCAGCAAAGCGTTCTGGCCACCGGAAAGCTCGATGCCGTGCGCAAAGTTGACGTCGGGGCGCAGGTGAGCGGGCAGTTAAAAACGCTGTCAGTTAGCATCGGCGATAAAGTAAAAAAAGATCAGCTTTTGGGGGTTATCGATCCCGAACAGGCAGAAAACCAGGTCAAAGAGGTTGAGGCCACGCTGATGGAGCTGCGTGCCCAGCGTATGCAGTCCGAAGCTGAAAGTAAGCTTGCCGCGGTGACACTTTCCCGCCAGCAGACGCTGGCAAAAACTCAGGCGGTGTCCCGCCAGGATCTTGATAAAGCGGCAACCGATTTGGCGGTAAAACAGGCTCAGATTGGCACCATTGACGCCCAAATTAAGCGCAATCAGGCTTCTTTGAGCACCGCGAAAACTAACCTCGAGTTCACCCGTATCGTCGCGCCAATGGCGGGGGAAGTGACGCAGATAACGACGCTGCAGGGGCAAACCGTGATTGCGGCGCAGCAGGCGCCAAATATTCTGACGCTGGCGGATTTAAGCACGGTGCTGGTGAAAGCGCAGGTCTCTGAAGCCGATGTTATTCATCTCAAACCGGGCCTGAAAGCCTGGTTTACGGTACTTGGCGACCCGATGACGCGCTATGAAGGCGTGCTGAAAGATATCCTGCCGACGCCAGACAAAGTCAATGAGGCCATTTTCTATAATGCGCGTTTTGAGGTGCCGAATCCGAAGGGCATTCTGCGCCTGGATATGACCGCTCAGGTGCATATTCAACTCGGCAGCGTAAAAGATGTACTGACGATTCCGCTGGCCGCGCTGGGCGAACCGATCGGTGATAATCGCTATAACATCACGGTGTTGCGCAACGGTGAAACCAAAACCCGTGAAATAACTATCGGGATGCGAAACGACACCCAGGTTCAGGTCGTTAATGGGCTGGAAGAAGGCGAAGAGGTGGTGACTGGTCGCGCCAATGCCGGGAGTAGCAAATGACGGCGCTGCTTGAATTAAAGGACATTCGCCGCAGCTATCCTTCTGGTGAAGAGCAGGTTGAGGTCCTGAAGGGCATCAGCCTGACGATTGAAGCCGGGGAAATGGTGGCGATTGTCGGTGCGTCCGGTTCCGGTAAATCGACGCTAATGAACATCCTCGGTTGCCTGGATAAACCCAGCAGCGGCAGTTATAAGGTCGCGGGCGTGGATGTGTCGGGGCTGGATAACGATGCGCTGGCGACGCTGCGTCGCGAGCATTTCGGTTTTATCTTCCAGCGTTATCACCTGCTTTCTCATCTGAATGCTTCGCAAAATGTTGAAGTCCCAGCGGTGTACGCCGGGACAACGAGAGCCCAGCGTCAGCAGCGGGCGCATGAGTTGCTTGGGCGTTTGGGGCTAAAGGAGCGGGTGGAATATCTGCCGTCACAACTTTCGGGCGGGCAGCAGCAGCGCGTCAGTATCGCCCGTGCGTTAATGAACGGCGGGCAGGTGATTCTGGCGGATGAACCCACGGGTGCGCTGGACAGTCATTCCGGCGAAGAAGTGATGGCCACGCTGAAGCAACTGCGCGAGCGCGGGCATACGGTGATTATTGTGACTCACGATCCGGCCGTGGCGGCGCAGGCTCAGCGTATTATTGAAATTCGCGACGGAGAAATTATCAGTAATCCTCCGCCGGTTCATCAGCCTGCGGCGCGCATGGTTGAAAATCAAACGCTGCGAAGCGGTTCGTCGATACAGCAGGTCATCAGCAGTTTCCGCGAGGCGCTCGGCATGGCCTGGCTGGCGATGGCTGCGAACAAGATGCGCACGCTGCTGACCATGCTTGGCATTATTATTGGTATTGCCTCAGTGGTCTCCATTGTCGTGGTGGGCGATGCCGCCAAGCAGATGGTGCTGGAGGATATTCGCTCCATCGGCACCAATACGATCGATGTCTACCCCGGTAAAGATTTTGGTGATGACAATCCGCAGTTCCAGCAGGCATTAAAATATGATGATTTGCTGGCTATCGGCCAGCAGCCTTGGGTAAGTTCGGCCACGCCTTCTATTTCCAGCAATTTACGCCTTCGCTACGGCAACGTGGATGCGGCGGCCAGCGTCAATGGCGTCAGCGGCGACTATTTTGATGTTTACGGTATGACTATGAGCCAGGGCGCAAGCTTTAACGACGAGCAGATGAAGGGCCGTGCGCAAGTTGTGGTGCTGGACGCCAATAGCAAAAGGCAGCTTTTCCCGAACAAAAGTGATGTTGTCGGGGAAGTTGTGCTGGTGGGGAATATGCCGGCCACGGTGATTGGCGTGGCGGAAGAGAAACAGTCGATGTTCGGCAGCAGTAAAGTGCTGCGCGTCTGGCTGCCTTATAACACGATGGCCGGGCGCGTGATGGGGCAAAGCTGGCTCAACTCAATAACCGTACGTGTTAAAGAAGGGTACGACAGCCACGAAGCCGAGCAGCAGCTTAATCGCCTGCTGTCGCTGCGTCATGGCAAGAAAGACTTTTTCACTTATAACATGGACGGGCTGTTGAAAACGGCGGAAAAGACCACACGTACTCTTCAGATGTTCCTGACGCTGGTAGCGGTTATTTCGCTGTTGGTTGGGGGGATTGGGGTCATGAATATTATGCTGGTGTCGGTCACTGAACGTACCAAAGAGATCGGTATCCGTATGGCGGTGGGCGCCCGAGCCAGCGATGTACTGCAGCAGTTTTTAATTGAGGCGGTGCTGGTTTGCCTGGTCGGTGGCGCGCTGGGGATATCGCTGTCGCTGGTTATCGCGTTCACGCTGCAGTTGGTGCTGCCGGGCTGGCAGATAGGTTTCTCGCCGGTGGCGCTGCTGACCGCGTTTGGCTGCTCCACGGCCACGGGGGTGCTCTTTGGCTGGTTGCCGGCCAGAAACGCGGCGCGCCTGAACCCCATCGATGCACTAGCTCGTGAGTAATCCCGGCGGTTGGTCATAAAAATGCCAGCCTTATGGGCTGGCATTTTATTTGCGGGATGTACACAATTAATGGGGAACTACGCGACCGCTTCCGCCTCGTGGGGAACGATCAGGCTGGCATGGTTGCCTTTAGGTCCCTGATGCACATCAAACCTGACAAGCTGTCCGGCTTTTAACGTTCTGTACCCGTCCATTTGAATGGTGGAGTAGTGAGCGAAGATGTCTTCGCCGCCGCCTTCCGGGCAGATGAAACCGAACCCTTTGGCGTTATTGAACCATTTAACAGTACCCGTCTCCATGCTTCGACATCCTTCGTAACTCTTAATAGTGAGATGGAATCAACCGGTGGGTAAGGGCGGGCTGTTCAAAACCTCGCCAACTCACCCCGCTACAATGTAGATATTTTATACACTGCGTCAAGCGTCTGGCGGGGCAGGTAAGGCAACAATGAGTCAAAAATTTGAAGCAGTTAACGCTATTGCTATTAATGTGATGTAGCTCGCTTACGGAGATTCGTTACGGGATCGAATACGTTGTCATACGTTTGCGAAAAGCGTATTACACTCAATATAAGGCCTTGCCTGACAGTATGTTGGGCTTCAACAAACGATGATAAATCGCAATGGGTAAGACGAACGACTGGTTGGACTTTGACCAAATGGCGGCGGATAAACTGCGCGAAACGCTAAAACCGCCCTCCATGTATAAAGTTATACTGATGAACGATGACTACACGCCAATGGAATTTGTTATTGACGTACTGCAAAAGTTCTTTTCTTATGATGTTGAACGTGCCACGCAGTTGATGCTCACGGTTCACTATCAGGGTAAAGCTATCTGTGGCATCTTTACTGCAGAAGTAGCGGAAACCAAAGTGGCGTTAGTGAACCAGTATGCAAGGGAGAACGAGTATCCGTTGCTGTGTACGCTAGAAAAGGCCTGACAAGGCCGATAATTTGGGGAGGTGCCTATGCTCAATCAAGAACTGGAACTCAGTTTAAACATGGCTTTCGCCAGAGCGCGCGAGCACCGACATGAGTTTATGACCGTCGAGCATCTGTTACTGGCATTGCTCAGTAACCCATCTGCCCGCGAAGCGCTGGAAGCGTGTTCTGTGGATATGGTGGCGCTGCGGCAGGAGCTCGAAGCCTTCATCGAACAAACTACGCCGGTCCTGCCACCCAACGTTGAAGAGCGCGACACGCAGCCGACGCTAAGCTTCCAGCGTGTGCTGCAGCGAGCGGTGTTTCACGTGCAGTCCTCCGGGCGCAGTGAAGTGACCGGCGCCAACGTGCTGGTTGCCATTTTCAGCGAACAGGAATCCCAGGCAGCCTACCTGCTGCGCAAACATGAAGTAAGCCGCCTCGACGTGGTGAACTTTATCTCTCACGGCACGCGCAAAGACGAACCGAATCAGTCATCGGGTTCTGAAAATCCGGTCAACGAAGAGCAAGCAGGCGGGGAGGAACGTATGGAAAACTTCACCACCAATCTTAATCAGCTTGCGCGCGTGGGCGGGATCGATCCGCTGATTGGCCGCGATAAAGAGCTGGAGCGTGCTATCCAGGTTCTGTGCCGTCGCCGTAAAAATAACCCGCTGCTGGTCGGTGAATCTGGCGTGGGTAAAACGGCTATTGCCGAAGGGCTGGCGTGGCGAATTGTGCAGGGCGATGTGCCGGAAGTGATGGCCGACTGCACCATCTACTCGTTGGATATCGGTTCTCTGCTGGCCGGTACCAAATACCGTGGCGATTTTGAAAAACGTTTTAAAGCGCTGCTGAAACAGCTCGAGCAGGATCAAAACAGCATCTTGTTTATCGATGAAATCCACACCATTATTGGTGCGGGTGCCGCTTCCGGTGGCCAGGTCGACGCCGCTAACCTGATTAAACCGCTGCTCTCCGGCGGTAAAATTCGGGTGATTGGCTCAACGACTTATCAGGAGTTCAGCAACATCTTCGAAAAAGATCGTGCCCTGGCGCGCCGCTTCCAGAAGATTGATATTACTGAGCCAAGCGTTGAAGAAACGGTGCAGATCATCAACGGGCTGAAACCGAAATACGAAGCGCACCACGACGTTCGCTATACCGCGAAGGCGATTCGCGCGGCGGTTGAGCTGGCGGTGAAATACATCAATGACAGGCATCTGCCGGATAAGGCTATCGACGTCATTGATGAGGCGGGTGCACGCAGCCGCCTGATGCCGGTCAGCAAGCGTAAGAAAACCGTTAACGTGGCGGACATCGAAACCGTGGTCGCTCGCATTGCGCGCATCCCGGAAAAAAGTGTTTCCGCGAGCGATCGCGATACGCTGAAAAGCCTGGGCGATCGCCTGAAAATGCTGGTGTTTGGCCAGGATAAAGCGATTGAAGCGCTGACCGAAGCGATCAAGATGAGTCGTGCCGGTTTGGGTCAGGATCATAAACCTGTCGGTTCGTTCTTATTTGCTGGCCCTACCGGGGTTGGTAAGACGGAAGTTACCGTGCAGCTGGCGAAGTCGCTGGGCATTGAGCTGCTGCGCTTTGATATGTCCGAGTATATGGAACGCCATACCGTGAGCCGCCTGATTGGTGCCCCTCCAGGCTATGTTGGTTTCGATCAGGGCGGGCTGCTGACGGATGCGGTGATTAAGCATCCGCATGCGGTTCTGCTGCTCGATGAAATCGAAAAAGCGCACCCGGATGTCTTTAACCTGCTTCTGCAGGTAATGGACAACGGTACGCTGACCGATAACAACGGACGCAAGGCGGACTTCCGCAACGTGATTCTGGTGATGACCACCAACGCCGGGGTGCGGGAAACCGAACGTAAATCTATCGGGCTTATCCGCCAGGACAACAGCACCGATGCAATGGAAGAGATCAAAAAGATCTTTACGCCGGAGTTCCGTAACCGTCTCGACAACATTATCTGGTTCAACCACCTCTCTACCGAGGTGATTCATCAGGTGGTGGATAAGTTTATTGTCGAGCTTCAGGTGCAGCTGGATCAGAAAGGCGTTTCGCTGGAAGTCAGTCAGGAAGCGCGTGACTGGTTGGCAGATAAGGGCTATGACCGCGCGATGGGCGCTCGCCCAATGGCGCGTGTTATCCAGGACAACCTGAAAAAACCGCTAGCCAACGAACTGCTGTTCGGCACCCTTGTTGACGGTGGGCAGGTCACAGTTGCGCTGGATAAAGACCAGCAGCAGTTGACCTTCAACTTTGCGAGTGCGCAGAAGCACAAGCCGGAGGCCGCGCACTAGCGCTGGCTGAGGATGTAAAAAAGGCCGGGCATTGCCCGGCCTTTCTATTACAACGAACTCTCAACGCCGCCCATCTCAGGCCGCGGAATAAAAACTATCAACGGCTACGGAAGACAATGCGGCCTTTGCTCAGGTCGTACGGGGTCAGCTCAACGGTGACTTTGTCGCCCGTCAGAATGCGGATGTAGTTTTTGCGCATTTTACCGGAGATATGAGCGGTAACCACGTGCCCGTTTTCCAGCTCAACGCGGAACATGGTGTTAGGTAACGTATCAAGTACGGTACCCTGCATTTCAATATTGTCTTCTTTGGCCATCTAATCCTCTGGGGTATCACTACCGTAGTTTGAACCGGCAAGATAATGCCGAAGTTCGCTTATCATGTAAAGAATTGTTGGTGAAATCACCAGTGAAAGTGCATTTTGCTTATTACCCGCCGCTTAGCAGCTTGCCGCATGGCAACGTCTGCGACGAAGAACGCAAGGAGATAAATGAGAGGGTATTCCCTTAAACAATAAATCCCAGACAACGGCGGGGTAGCAGGCAAAAGCCACTTAGCGGCGCTAATTATAACACCCTCACATAAAATGTGTTGTTAAACATTATTGCTCAGCATCTGCGGAACCCAGCAATGAGAGCCCAAGTGCTGGAGGCGAAGTTCCGCTAATGCCTGCAGATACTCCCGACGGGGAGTTTCAATCACGCCCAGCGAAGCCGTGTGCTCATTTAACACCTGGCAGTCGATCAATTTGCCGCCGTGGCGAATAAAGTGCTGACAGAAAACCAGCAGCGCCGTTTTGGAGGCATTCACCCGGCGGCTAAACATAGATTCGCCGCAAAATAATGCCCCCTGCGCCACGCCGTACATGCCGCCTACCAGCTCTTTTCCTTCCCATACTTCAATGGAGTGGGCATGGCCTAATTCATGCAGCCGCAAATAAGCTTCTACAATGTCTGCGGTGATCCAGGTGCCTTCATTTCGGTCGCTGGCGCAGCCGTAGAGTACGCGCTCAAAAGCGTGGTTGAGCGTCACGGTGTAAGGCGAAGTGCGATGAAAGCGCTTCATGCTGCGGCTAAGGTGAAACTGTTCCGGGTAAAGAATGGCGCGGGGATCGGGCGACCACCACAAAATAGGATCGCCGGGAGAAAACCACGGAAAAATGCCTCGCTGATAGGCCATCAGCAGGCGTGCGGGGGTCAGGTCGCCGCCAAGCGCCAGTAACCCATTAGGTTCACGCAACGCCCCTTCCGGCGAAGGAAAGGCTATCGAGTCACGAGACAGCTGTACCAGGCGCATGACGACCAATACTCCAGAGCAATAGAGCAATAATAAATTGATAATAGTCTATTCAGAACGCCTACAGGCGCTGGCGAAATTGATAATAACGTCCGCCGGACGCCATTAATTCAGCGTGATTACCTTGCTCAATTATTTGCCCGTTGTCCATCACAATTATGCTGTCAAAAGCGTTCAAACCGCGCAGGCGGTGAGTGACCATCAGCACCGTTTTATCTCTGGTGACTTCAGCCAACAAATCAAGGATTTGGCGCTCTGTTTCTGCATCCAGGCCTTCGGTAGGTTCATCCAGCAGCATTAGAGGGGCGTTATGCAATATTGCTCTGGCAATCGCAAGGCGACGAAGCTCCCCGCCGGAAAGCTGACGACCACCTTCGCCAAGCCAGCTATTAAGCCCGCCGTCTTCAAGCAGTTTTTCAAGTCCTACCTGAGTCAGAGCGGTGCTGAGTTGGGTATCGCTGGCCTCTGGAGATGCCAGTAAAAGGTTATCGCGAAGCGTGGCGCTAAACAGGTGTACGCGCTGAGGGACAACGCTCGTTGCTTTGCGCAGAGTGACTTCATCAAAAGCGCTAAGGGCGATGCCGTTAAGTTGAATTTCGCCCTGCTGAGCATCCCATGCGCGGGTCAGTAATTGCAGTAAAGTGGATTTACCGCAGCCGGTTTTACCGAGGATCGCTATTCTCTGCCCGGCGCTGACAGACAGTGAAATGTCTTTCAGTGCAGACTGACTCTGGCCTGGATAAGTAAAACTCAGCTCACGAATGTCCAGAGTTGCCCGCCGTTGCTCGGGCTGCGTTGCTTCAGGAAAAATAACTTCAGGTGTCTGGCTGGTGATTTGCGTCACGCGCAGCGCTGAGGCAATGACCTGGCCAAGATGCTGAAAGGCGCCGGTAACCGGGGCCATCGCTTCAAATGCCGCCAGGGCACAAAAGACGAACAGGGCAATCAGCGCGCCGGGAGATTGGCTTTCGCCTACGCCTGCGGATGCCATCCACAGCATCGTCAGTACGGCAATACCACTGATAAGCAGCATGATAGCCTGCGACAGGGCAGTTAACCCGGCCTGGCGACGTTGCGCTTCCTGCCAGCTGTTTTCCGTGGCATCTAACTGTTCGCGCGCGCGGTTTGCTGCGCCGAAAATGGTTAATTCCGCGTGGCTTTGAAGCCAGGAGGTGAGCTGCTGGCGATAGTTACCGCGTTGAACGGTTAGCGCTTCCCCGGTTGGCTGCCCGGCGCGGTAGAACAGCGGCGGCAGAAGGAGCAGGGTCGCGAGTAAAATTCCGCCAAGCGTTAAGGCAAGGGAAACATCAAGGAAACTCAGGCCAAAAGTCACCACCAGGATAACGACAAAAGCGCCGACGAGCGGGGAGATAACCCGCAAATAAAGGTGATCGAGCGTATCGACGTCTGCCACCACGCGATTGAGCAATTCTCCCTGGCGAAAGCGCGCCAGCCCGGCAGGGGAGAGGGGCAGCAGCTTGCTAAAGGTTGACACGCGTAAATGCTGCAGGACGCGGAAGGTAGCATCGTGGCTGACCAGACGCTCAAAATAGCGACCCGCTGTGCGGGTGATCGCCGCCCCGCGAACGCCTGCGGCAGGCAGCATGTAGTTAAAGCTGTAGAGCCCGGCAACGCCCACTACGGCCGAGGCAGAAAGGAACCAGCCGGAGAGCGTTAACAGACCAATGCTGGCAAGCAGCGTGATAATCGCCAGAACAACGCCTAAAGACAGTAACCATTTGTGGCGGCGATAAAGCGCCAGATAAGGCAGCAATGCGCGCATTAGATCTCCTCCTGGCGGCTTGCCAGTAATACAGCAAAGGGGCCTTCTTCAGAGGAAAGTTGTTCGAAATTTCCCTGCTGAACAATCTGCCCGTTACGCATCACCCAGATTTGATCCCAAGTGCTGATGTAGTCCAGTTGGTGAGTCACCATCAGTGTGGTTTGTTTCTGGGACGCTTCCGTGAGCGCTTCCATTACACGCTGTTCGCTGTGGGCATCCAGGCTCGCGGCAGGCTCATCCAGCAATAAAACACCGCAAGGGGAGAGTAACGCTCTGGCTACTGCTACTCGCTGTGCCTGACCCACGGATAAGCGGGTAGACTGATCGCCGATTGGGGTATCAATGCCTTCTGGCAGCTGCGACAGAAACTCAGTCACCGAGGCTTTATCCAGAGCGGTCTGTAAACGAACTTCGTCTGCTTCCGGCATCCCCAAAAGTACATTGTCACGCAATGTAGCCGCCGGTAGCTGCGGATTTTGCCCCACCCAACTAAGCTGTGTGCGCCACCATTCAGGTGAAAGCTGTGCCAGCTCGACGCCATTGACCAGCAACTGCCCCTGATAGGGCAGGAAGCCGGACAGGACATTCAGCAGGGAGCTTTTGCCCGCACCGCTTTGGCCTACCAGCGCCACGCGTTGCCCGGCGGGAAGCATAAAGTTCAGCGGCCCGGCCAGCACTTTCCCCTCTGCGGACAGAATTGTCATCTCTCGGGCTTCAAGAGTGAAAGTTCCGTTGCCCGAAAGCTGCACGGTTCCCTGCTCAGGGTGTTGCAGCGGTGCGTCGAGGAAGGTCTTCAGGGTCTCTGCCGCGCCTACGGCCTGAGCCCTGGCGTGATAGAAGGTGCCCATATCACGCAGCGGCTGGAAGAATTCAGGGGCAAGAATGAGCGCCAGGAAGCCAGCGAATAAAGTGACTCCAGCGCCATAATGGCCGAAATTCAGCTCGCCAAGGTAAGAGAAGCCGAAATAGACGGCCACCACGGCGATAGATAACGAGGCGAAAAACTCCAGCACGCCGGAAGAAAGAAAGGCCATACGCAGCACTTCCATGGTGCGCTGACGAAAGTCCTGGCTTGCCGCGCGAATATTTTCAGTTTCCGCCGCGCCACGGTTAAATACACGAAGTGTTTCCATCCCGCGAAGACGATCGAGGAAGTGTCCGCTGAGCCTTGCCAGCGCCTGGAAATTACGGCGGTTCGCATCGGCTGCGCCCATGCCTACCAGCGCCATGAAAATAGGGATAAGCGGCGCGGTGCCCAGCAAAATGAGTGCGGCTGCCCAGTTGATCGGGAAAATGGCAATAATAATCAGCAAAGGCACCATGACCGCCAGCGACATCTGCGGCAGGTAGCGCGCGTAGTAGTCGTGCATGTCTTCTATTTGTTCAAGAACCAGCGTAGCCCAGCTCCCCACTGGTTTGCCCTGAATCCAGGCTGGGCCTGCCTGATGTAATCTGTCGAGTACCTGGCGGCGAATTTCCTGGCGAATGTGCAACCCGGCGTGGAATCCGACCTTTTCGCGCAGCCACACGATCCACGCGCGCAGCACAAATACCAGAACCAGCAAAATAAACGGCATGAGCAGTGCTTCACGCGGAATATTTTCCATGATCATGTGCTGGAGAATGCGGGCGAGCAGCCAGGCCTGGGCCACAATCAGTAAACCACTGACCAAACCGAGCAGACGTGACAAGCCGAGCCAACGGCGAGAGATAAGACTTTGCTGTTTTAGCCAGAGGCTAAGTTCTTGCTGACGGGTTTTATTCATCGCGTGCCAGATTCTGGTAGAAGAAGGAATTCTCAGGCAATTTTGACAGGCAATGTTACATGGCAGAAACAAGAAAGGCGACCAGCAAGGCCGCCTTTTTTAACATCTTTAGATTATTTACACTGTTCGGCCAGGCCGTCGAGATAGCGCTCGGCGTCCAGAGCGGCCATGCAGCCGGTTCCGGCAGAGGTGATGGCCTGACGATAAATATGATCCATCACATCGCCTGCGGCAAATACGCCTGGAATACTGGTCTGGGTAGCGTTGCCGTGAATACCGGACTGCACTTTAATGTAGCCGTTTTCCAGCTCCAGCTGGCCGTTGAAGATGGCGGTGTTCGGGCTATGACCGATAGCCACGAACAGCCCTGCAACTTCCAGTTCTTCGGTAACATCGGTGTTTTGCGTGTCGCGCAGGCGAAGGCCGCTGACGCCCATTTGATCGCCTGTGACTTCTTCCAGCGTGCGATGGGTGTGCAGCACAATGTTGCCATTCTGCACTTTATCCATCAGACGGTTAATCAGGATCTTCTCCGCGCGGAAGCTGTCGCGACGGTGGATCAAATGCACTTCTGAAGCGATGTTTGCCAGATAAAGCGCTTCTTCAACTGCGGTATTCCCGCCGCCGATAACCGCGACTTTCTGGTTGCGGTAGAAGAAACCGTCACAGGTGGCGCAGGCAGAAACGCCGCGGCCTTTGAAGGCTTCTTCGGAAGGCAGGCCAAGGTAGCGTGCAGATGCGCCAGTCGCGATGATCAGCGCGTCACAGGTGTATTCGCCGCTGTCGCCCACCAGGCGGAAAGGACGGTTCTGCAGATCGACGCTGGTGATGTGGTCGAACAGAATTTCAGTTTCGAACTTAGCCGCATGCTCGTGCATACGTTCCATCAGTAACGGACCGGTCAGGTCGTTAGGATCGCCAGGCCAGTTTTCGACTTCGGTTGTGGTGGTCAGCTGACCGCCTTTTTCCATCCCGGTAATCAAAACCGGTTTTAAGTTGGCGCGTGCAGCGTAGACCGCTGCGGTATAGCCCGCAGGGCCGGAGCCAAGAATAAGCAGCTTACTGTGTTTAGCTGTGCCCATGAGATCCTCATTGAACGTTTACAGACAATGGGGGTGATTGTAGGGAATTCGTTGCAGTAAAAAAAGAGTGCAGCAATGTTGTTAACGATGTGTGTCATTGATGCTGCCTATAAGCCCAATGAATATCGCCGTCATGTGCATAAATAATCATTGTAATAGCACGGTAATCACGGTGCGAAAATGATGAATAATCATCAGCCAAAAGGAATATCTGGCACGTTCCACTAAAAATAGATGTTTTGCTTTGACAATCCCCTAAGCATTTGCGAAAACATTCGAGGAAGAAAAACATTTGGTGATGTGGAAGCCGCGTGCTCTCGCGCAAACCTGATGCAAATTTACCGAGTTATTGAAATTTACGCATGACGTGGACAGACGCTATGCGTGATGTCGATAGCAGCCGCAAGGCATCGGTCTTCTCACGTACACCCTGAACATTGACGTCACCAGGGTTATGGCAGGTGAAGGAAGGAATAGAGAGAGACAATAATAATG
This sequence comes from Cedecea sp. AS113, assembly GCF_037152415.1. Taxonomy (NCBI): domain Bacteria; kingdom Pseudomonadati; phylum Pseudomonadota; class Gammaproteobacteria; order Enterobacterales; family Enterobacteriaceae; genus Cedecea; species Cedecea sp. AS113. Next base: position 94,427 of record NZ_JBBCMI010000011.1, on the reverse strand, counting down.
GTAGATAGCAAGAAGCGCCCGGGCAAAGATCTCGACCGTATCGATCGCAATATTCTCAACGAATTGCAAAAGGATGGGCGCATTTCTAACGTTGAGCTTTCAAAGCGTGTTGGGCTTTCGCCGACGCCGTGCCTTGAGCGCGTTCGTCGTCTGGAACGTCAGGGTTTTATTCAGGGCTATACGGCGCTGTTAAACCCGCATTATCTGGATGCCTCGCTGCTGGTATTTGTTGAGATTACTCTGAATCGTGGCGCCCCGGATGTGTTTGAGCAATTTAACGCCGCAGTGCAGAAACTTGAAGAAATTCAAGAGTGTCATCTCGTATCCGGTGATTTCGACTACCTGTTGAAAACACGCGTGCCGGATATGTCGGCGTATCGTAAACTCTTAGGTGAGACCCTGCTGCGTCTGCCGGGCGTGAACGACACCCGTACTTATGTTGTCATGGAAGAGGTCAAACAGAGTAACCGTTTGGTCATTAAGACCCGTTAATACGGGCCAGGTGCAAAATTGGCGTATTTTGGTTACACTCCTGGGAATCCATACAGCAACAGCTCCGGCAGGCCGCCGGTGCTGTTGTCTCCATTGAGTTTAAGGACCTGGAGAGCCTTTCTTGAGCCAGGAATATACCGAAGATAAAGAAGTAACATTGCGGAAACTGAGCAGCGGGCGCCGTTTACTCGAGGCGTTGCTGATCCTTGTTGCCTTATTCGCCATCTATTTGATGGCTGCCTTGCTAAGTTTTAACCCCTCAGACCCTAGCTGGTCGCAAACCGCGTGGCATGAGCCCATCCATAATCTGGGTGGTGCGCCGGGAGCGTGGTTTGCTGATACGCTGTTCTTCATTTTTGGCGTGATGGCATACACCATTCCGGTGATTATCATCGGGGGCTGCTGGTTCACCTGGCGCCAGCGCGACAGTGAAGAATTCATCGATTATTTTGCCGTTTCGCTGCGCCTGATCGGCGTACTTGCGATGGTGCTGACCTCTTGTGGCCTGGCGGCCATCAATGCGGACGATATTTGGTACTTCGCTTCGGGCGGCGTGCTGGGCAGCTTGCTTAGCACCGCTATGATGCCGCTGTTGAACAGCAGCGGCGGCACAATTGCGCTGCTTTGCGTTTGGGCTGCTGGTCTGACGCTGTTCACCGGCTGGTCCTGGGTCAGCATTGCTGAGAAACTTGGCAGCGCGGTGCTGACCGTGCTGACTTTTGCCAGCAACCGCACCCGCCGGGATAACACCTGGCAGGATGAGGACGAATACGAAGAAGAGCATGACGAAGACGAAGCGCCGCGGGTTTCTGCTGAGAAACGCGAATCTCGCCGGGCGCGTATTTTACGCGGGGCGCTTGCGCGTAAGCAGCGCTTATCGCAGAAGTTTGCTAATCCTAATGGTCGCAAAACGGATGCGGCGTTGTTCTCCGGCAAGCGTATGGATGACGCTGAAGACGATGTGTTGTTCAGCGCTCGTGGTGTAGAAGCGGATCCGAACGATGTGCTGTTCTCCGGGCATAAAGCGACTTTGCCAGAAGATCAGGAATACGATCCGCTGTTCAGTGGACACTCTGCCGTTGAGCCTATTGCAGCGGCTGCCGCGGCAACAACCGTTCACCAGTCGTGGGCTGCACCGGTAACGCCGGTTGCTTCAATGCCTCCAGTATCAACACCGGCACCTGCCGTTGACGCTGAGCATGCTGCCCCAGCGATTGCCTGGGAACCGGCACCGACAACGGTCACGCCAGAACCGGTTATTGCGCCTGCCCCGGATCATTACACGTCGCCGCACCCGGCAAGCATACAACAGCAGGTTGTGCCTGAGACGCATCAAAGCTGGTCTGAACCCGTTGTGCCAGTGGCTCAGCCAGCCGTTGAACCACAGTCCGTGCCTGAGCCGGTAGAAGAGGTGAAATACGTTCGTCCGCCGATGTACCACTTTGAAGAAGTGGAAGAGAAGCGAGCCCGGGAACGTGAACAGCTTGCGGCGTGGTACCAACCAGTCAATGAGCCAAAGCCTGATCCTTACAACTATGCGCCAGTAAAACCCGCTAGCCCGGAACCGGTTCAACCTTTGATACCGACATCTGCGCCCGCTTCCACGCCGTTATTGGCACCAGAAATGCCAGTGCCGGATATAACGCAGACTGCATCTGGCATTCAGCAGGCAGTAAAAACTGGGGCTGCAGCGGCAGCATTTTCACCCGTGTTCAGTATCGCCAGCGATGCGCCACGTCCTCAGGTAAAAGAAGGTATTGGCCCTCAACTGCCACGTCCAAACCGGGTACGCGTTCCGACTCGTCGTGAACTGGCGTCCTATGGCATAAAACTACCTTCCCAGCGAATGGCAGAAGAGCAGGCGAGACTCGCCGAGAACCAGCAGTCTGAAGACAATTACGGCGATGAAGGCGATGCGCTGCAGCAGCACGAACTGGCCCGCCAGTTTGCGGCCCAGCAACAGCAGCGCTATGGCGAAGAGTACGAAGACGAAAGCTGGTCTGAAGAACAGCAGGCCGAGGCGGAAGAGGCAGAACTTGCGCGTCAGTTTGCTGCACAGCAGCAACAGCGCTATAGCGAGCAACCACAGCAGAATAATGCGCCGTTCTCTCTTGACGACTTTGATTTCCAGTCATCGTTGAAGGAACTGGTGGATGATACGCCGAGCGAGCCGCTGTTTACCCCGAGCTTTGAACCGGCCCCGCAGCCAGTTCAGCACAGTCAACCCGCGGCACAGCCTTCTCAATATGCTCAGGCGGCTCAGCATCAGCCTGCTGCGCCAGAGCCAAAAGAGAGCCTGATCCACCCGTTCTTGATGCGCAACGGTGACGATCGCCCGCTTCAGAAACCGACCACGCCGCTGCCGTCGTTGGATCTACTGACTTCTCCTCCAACTGAGGTTGAACCGGTAGATACCTTTGCAATGGAGCAGATGGCGCGCCTGGTTGAAGCGCGTCTGGCGGATTACCGCATTAAAGCGGATGTAGTGGATTATTCCCCTGGCCCAGTCATTACCCGCTTCGAGCTGGATTTGGCTCCGGGTGTGAAGGCTGCCCGCATATCTAACCTTTCCCGCGACCTGGCGCGTTCGCTCTCCACCGTCGCCGTGCGTGTGGTTGAGGTTATTCCGGGTAAACCTTACGTGGGCCTTGAGTTGCCTAACAAAAAGCGCCAGACCGTTTATCTGCGTGAAGTGCTCGACTGCGCTAAATTCCGCGACAACGGCTCTCCGTTGACCGTGGTTCTGGGTAAAGACATCGGCGGTGAGCCTGTCGTTGCAGACCTGGCGAAAATGCCTCACTTGCTGGTAGCCGGTACAACGGGGTCCGGTAAGTCGGTTGGCGTAAACGCCATGATCATCAGCATGTTGTATAAAGCAACGCCGGAAGATGTTCGCTTCATTATGATCGACCCGAAAATGCTTGAGCTGTCGGTGTATGAAGGCATTCCACATCTGTTGACCGAAGTGGTTACGGATATGAAAGACGCCGCGAATGCGCTGCGCTGGAGCGTGAACGAGATGGAGCGCCGCTATAAGCTGATGTCCGCGCTGGGCGTGCGAAACCTTGCGGGCTACAACGAACGCGTGCTGGAAGCTGAGCGCATGGGGCGCCCAATCCCTGACCCGTTCTGGAAACCTGGTGACAGCATGGAAGTGAGCCACCCGATGCTGGAGAAACTGCCGTATATCGTGGTGCTGGTGGATGAATTTGCCGACCTGATGATGACGGTAGGCAAAAAAGTAGAAGAGCTGATCGCCCGCCTCGCACAGAAAGCGCGCGCCGCAGGTATTCACCTTGTTCTTGCAACCCAGCGTCCATCGGTTGACGTCATTACCGGCCTGATTAAAGCTAACATCCCAACCCGTATCGCGTTTACGGTGTCGAGCAAGATTGACTCACGCACAATCCTGGATCAGGGCGGCGCTGAATCACTTCTCGGCATGGGGGATATGCTTTATTCCGCGCCAAACTCCACGACGCCGATTCGTGTGCACGGTGCCTTTGTGCGTGATGAAGAAGTGCATGCGGTGGTGCAGGACTGGAAAGCACGTGGCCGTCCGCAGTACATCACCGGCATTACCGATGATGAAGGCAGCGGTGACGGCGGTGGCGGCGGGATGGACGGTGACGAAGAGCTGGATCCGCTGTTCGATCAGGCAGTCGCTTTCGTGGTAGAGAAACGCAAAGCATCTATCTCCGGCGTGCAGCGCCAGTTCCGTATCGGCTACAACCGAGCCGCGAGAATAGTGGAGCAGATGGAAGCGCAGGGGATCGTGAGCCCACAGGGGCATAACGGTAACCGAGAGGTTCTTGCGCCACCTCAGTTTGAGTAATCCGGCCGAGCGCTAGTCCATTGAGCAAAAAAGAGCCGCGCCTGCGGCTCTTTTTGCAAAGATGGGTAAATTACCGGAAAATCAGCTTATTCTTCTGTTGCGGTAGCCGAAGACTTCACTAGAGTGAGCAGCAGACGCGCCATCGTCAGGTGGTCAATGAATCCAGAGGGAACATAATGAAAAAAATCGTAATTGCCTGTGCGCTGTTAGCCGGCCTGACCGCAACCGGAGCCTGGGCTGACGCAGCCGGGGATTTGCAGGGTCGCCTTGATAAAGTTGGCAGCTTCCACGCAAGCTTCACCCAGAAAGTCACCGATGGTAGCGGCGCTGCCGTGCAGGAAGGCCAGGGCGATCTGTGGGTTAAGCGCCCAAACCTGTTCAACTGGCACATGACTCAGCCCGATGAAAGCATCCTCGTTTCCGACGGTAAAACCCTGTGGTTCTACAACCCGTTTGTTGAGCAGGTTACGGCTACCTGGCTAAAAGACGCCACCAGCAATACGCCGTTTATGCTGATTGCCCGCAACCAGTCCAGCGACTGGAAGCAATACAACATTAAGCAGAACGGCGATGACTTTGTGCTGACGCCAAAAAGCAGCTCGGGTAACCTGAAGCAGTTCACCATCAACGTCGGCCGAGACGGCACTATCCATCAGTTCAGCGCCGTAGAGCAGGATGACCAGCGCAGCAGCTATACTTTGAAGGCTCAGCAAAACGGCGCAGTGGATGCCGGTAAGTTTACGTTCACCCCGCCAAAAGGCGTCACGGTGGACGACCAACGTAAGTAGAGGCTTGAGTGAGCAATCTGTCGCTCGATTTTTCAGAGAATACCTTCCAGCCGCTGGCCGCGCGTATGCGGCCAGAAAATCTGGCGCAGTACATCGGCCAGCAGCATCTGCTGGCTGATGGAAAACCGCTGCCCCGAGCCATTGAAGTAGGTCATCTGCATTCCATGATTCTTTGGGGGCCGCCGGGCACCGGTAAAACAACCCTCGCCGAAGTGATTGCTCGCTATGCCAGCGCGGATGTTGAACGTATTTCTGCGGTAACCTCAGGCGTGAAAGATATTCGTGAGGCCATCGAACGTGCGCGGCAGAACCGCAATGCCGGGCGCCGCACCATTCTTTTTGTCGACGAAGTTCACCGATTCAACAAAAGCCAGCAGGATGCCTTCCTGCCGCATATCGAAGACGGCACCATTACTTTTATTGGTGCGACAACCGAAAACCCTTCTTTTGAGCTCAACTCGGCGCTGCTCTCCCGTGCCCGCGTGTATCTACTGAAATCACTGACCGTGGCGGATATTGAGCTGGTGCTCGATCAGGCGATGAACGATAAAGCCAGGGGCTACGGCGGGCAAAATATCATCCTGCCGGACGAAACGCGTAAAGCCATTGCCGAGCTGGTAAACGGCGATGCGCGCCGGGCGTTAAATACGCTCGAAATGATGGCGGATATGGCTGAAGTTGACGCCAGCGGCAACCGGATTTTGCAAACCCAATTGCTAACGGAGATTGCTGGTGAACGCAGTGCGCGTTTCGATAATAAAGGCGATCGTTTTTACGATCTGATTTCAGCGGTACATAAATCAATTCGCGGTTCTGCCCCGGATGCCGCTCTTTACTGGTACGCGCGTATTATTAGCGCAGGTGGCGATCCGCTCTACGTTGCGCGGCGCTTACTGGCGATTGCCTCTGAAGACGTTGGTAACGCGGATCCCAGAGGTATGCAGGTGGCCATTGCCGCCTGGGATTGCTTCACCCGCGTAGGGCCAGCGGAAGGGGAGAGGGCTATTGCTCAGGCGATTGTTTATCTGGCCTGCGCCCCGAAAAGCAACGCCGTTTATACCGCGTTCAAAGCTGCAATGGCGGATGCGCGCGAACGCCCCGATTATGACGTGCCCGTCCATCTGCGTAACGCCCCAACGAAATTAATGAAAGAAATGGGCTATGGCCAGGAATACCGTTACGCCCATGACGAGCCCAATGCCTATGCCGCCGGGGAAGACTATTTCCCACCTGAAATGGCGCAAACTCGCTACTATCGGCCGACCAACAGAGGTCTGGAAGGGAAGATTGGCGAAAAGCTAGCCTGGCTGACCGAGCAGGATCAGAAAAGCCCCACAAAACGCTACCGCTAATGCAGGCGTTGCGGTAAGGTTAGCAAGACTATCAAAGCGGTCGCAGGCTGTGGCCGCACTCCTATAAATTCAATTCGATAAGCACAGGATAAGCATGCTCGATCCCAATCTGCTGCGTACAGAGCCAGACGCAGTCGCTGAAAAACTGGCACGCCGGGGCTTTAAGCTGGATGTAGACACGCTGCGCTCTCTGGAAGAGCGTCGTAAAGTACTGCAGGTCAAAACGGAAAATCTGCAGGCTGAACGTAACTCGCGATCGAAATCCATCGGCCAGGCGAAAGCGCGCGGAGAAGACATTGAGCCGCTGCGCCTGCAGGTTAACCAGCTGGGTGAAGAGCTGGATGAAGCGAAAAACGAGCTTGATTCTCTGCTGGCAGAAATTCGCGATATCTCGCTGACATTGCCAAACATTCCTGATGACTGCGTGCCATTGGGCAAAGACGACAGCGAAAACGTCGAAGTCAGCCGCTGGGGCGAGCCGCGTAAATTTGATTTCGAAGTGCGCGATCACGTCACCCTGGGCGAAATGGCAAAAGGCCTGGACTTCGCTGCGGCGGTTAAACTCACCGGTTCCCGCTTTGTAGTCATGCAGGGGCAGGTGGCGCGTATGCACCGTGCGCTGAGCCAGTTTATGCTGGATCTGCACACCGAGCAGCACGGTTACATGGAAAACTATGTTCCGTATCTGGTTAACCAGGACACGCTGTACGGTACCGGCCAGTTGCCTAAATTTGGCGGTGACCTGTTCCATACTCGTCCGCTGGAAGAAGAAGCGGACAGCAGCAACTATGCGCTGATCCCTACCGCAGAAGTGCCGCTGACCAACCTGGTTCGCGACGAGATCATCGACGAAGATTCCCTGCCGCTGAAGCTGACTGCGCACACGCCGTGCTTCCGCTCTGAAGCGGGATCCTATGGCCGTGATACTCGCGGGCTGATTCGTATGCACCAGTTCGACAAAGTTGAGATGGTGCAGATAGTTCGCCCTGAAGACTCTATGGATGCGCTGGAAGAGATGACCGGCCACGCGGAGAAGGTTCTGCAACTGCTGGGGCTGCCATACCGTAAAGTGCTGCTTTGCAGCGGTGATATCGGTTTCGGTGCGCGCAAAACTTACGATCTGGAAGTCTGGCTGCCGGCACAGGATACGTACCGTGAGATCTCTTCCTGTTCCAACTGCTGGGACTTCCAGGCTCGCCGCCTGCAGGCTCGCTGCCGCAGTAAAGCAGACAAGAAGACTCGCCTGGTTCACACCCTGAACGGTTCTGGTCTGGCAGTTGGCCGTACTCTGGTCGCCGTCCTGGAAAACTACCAGCAGGCTGATGGCCGCATTCAGGTACCAGAAGTGCTGCGTCCTTACATGAATGGCCTGGAATACATCGGGTAATCCGCCGTTTGTGATGCATTGAAAAAGCGCCTAAGGGCGCTTTTTTTATACCCTAATTCCGAGGTTTTACGTCAACACCGCCTTTCTTGATACCAGACAATAACCCCTACTCCCAAAGAAGTATTATTGCTCACCGGAAGCGGGTGATGATTGTTCAATTAAAACTTACATCTAATCATCATTTGACGGCCGTGCTTCACAAGGCGTGACGCGGCCAGGTCAATCCTTCAATAAAAATATACCGGACACCCCTTTCACCCTTTAGCTGCGCAACGGAATGTGGGCTCTCAACCCGCGTGACCGCTGTCGGCTTATTTCAACTGTGAGCAAAACAAGTAGGTCACTATGACTGATAAAACCCCTAACGCGATCCTCGCGGCAGAGGTCAGCCGTCGTAAGCTGGTCCAAACCACGGCAATCGGTGGTTTAGCTGCTGCAACTAGCGCCTTCTCACTCCCCTTCTCCCGGCTCACTTTTGCCGCTCAAACCGTTAATCCCGGTAGCAGTGGAAAAGTGGTCTGGAGCGCCTGTACGGTGAACTGTGGCAGCCGCTGCCCGTTGCGTATGCACGTGGTGGATGGCGAAATTAAATATGTCGAAACCGATAACACCGGCGATGACGATTATGAAGGTTTACACCAGGTTCGGGCCTGCCTGCGTGGTCGCTCTATGCGCCGACGGGTCTATAATGCTGACCGCCTGAAATACCCGATGAAACGCGTTGGCGCGCGTGGAGAAGGGAAGTTCGAGCGCATTAGCTGGGATGAAGCGTTTGATACCATTGCCCACAGCATGCAGAGCATCATTAAAGAGCATGGTAACGAAGCTATTTATCTGAACTACGGTACCGGTACGCTGGGTGGAACCATGACGCGTTCCTGGCCGCCGGGTTCCACGCTGATTGCTCGCCTGATGAATTGCTGCGGGGGCTACCTCAATCATTACGGGGACTATTCCACCGCACAGATTGCCGCCGGTCTGAATTATACCTACGGCGGCTGGGCGGACGGCAACAGCCCATCCGATATTGAAAACAGCAAGCTGGTGGTGCTGTTCGGCAATAATCCGGGCGAAACGAGGATGAGCGGTGGCGGGGTAACTTATTACCTCGAACAGGCTCGCCAAAAGTCTAATGCCCGAATGATCATTATTGACCCACGTTACACCGACACCGGCGCAGGCCGGGAAGACGAGTGGATCCCTATTCGCCCTGGCACCGATGCGGCGCTGATTTCCGCACTGGCGTGGGTCATGATTGACGAAAACCTAGTAGATCAGGCCTTTCTGGACAAATACTGCGTGGGCTATGATGAAAAAACGCTCCCGGCCGGTGCGCCGCGCAATGGCCACTACAAAGCTTATATCCTGGGTCAGGGAGCTGACGGCATTGCCAAGACGCCTGAATGGGCTTCGCAGATAACCGGTATTCCGACCGATCGTATTATCAAACTTGCCCGGGAAATTGGCAGTGCTAAACCGGCCTTTATCAGCCAGGGGTGGGGGCCGCAGCGTCACTCCAACGGCGAGCTGGTTTCCCGCGCAATCGCCATGCTTTCTATCCTGACCGGTAACGTCGGTATTCACGGGGGCAACAGCGGGGCGCGTGAAGGCTCTTATAGCCTGCCGTTCGTGCGAATGCCTACGCTGGAAAACCCGGTTCAAACCAGTATTTCCATGTTTATGTGGACCGATGCCATCGAACGCGGCGCGCAGATGACAGCCACCCGCGACGGCGTGCGTGGTAAAGAGAAACTGGATGTACCGATTAAAATGGTCTGGAACTATGCCGGGAATTGCCTGATTAACCAGCATTCTCAGATCAACCGCACGCACGACATTCTGCAGGATGATAAAAAATGCGAAATGATCGTGGTAATCGACAACCATATGACGTCCTCTGCGAAATACGCCGATATTCTTCTGCCGGATTGCACGGCCTCTGAGCAGATGGATTTCTGCCTCGATGCTTCCTGCGGCAACATGTCTTATGTGATTTTTGCTGAACAGGCCATCAAGCCGCGTTTTGAATGCAAAACCATCTATGAAATGACGACCGAACTGGCGAAGCGTATGGGTGTGGAGCAGCGTTTCACGGAAGGACGGACGCAGGAAGGCTGGATGCGTCACCTGTATGTTCAATCTCAGGCAGCGATCCCTGAGCTGCCGAGCTTTGATGAGTTCCGCCAATTGGGGATGTTTAAAAAGCGTGACCCGGAAGGGCATCACGTCGCCTACAAAGCCTTCCGTGAAGATCCCCATGCCAACCCATTAACGACGCCGTCAGGGAAAATTGAGATCTATTCCGCTCAGCTTGCGGATATTGCCGCCACCTGGGAACTGCCGGAAGGGGATGTCATCGACCCGCTGCCGGTTTATAGCGCTGGTTTTGAGAACGTTGGCGATCCGCTGGCGGAAAAATGGACGCTGCAGCTAACCGGCTTCCATTACAAAGCGCGGACGCACTCGACCTATGGCAACGTTGACGTGCTGAAGGCTGCCTGTCGCCAGGAGATGTGGATCAACCCGCTTGATGCAAAACAGCGCGGCATCGCCAATGGTGATGAAGTCCGTATTTTTAACGACCGCGGGGAAGTCCGCATTAGCGCCAAAGTGACGCCACGCATCATTCCTGGCGTTGTCGCCTTAGGGGAAGGCGCCTGGTATAGCCCCGATGTCAATAAAGTCGACCGCGGGGGCAGCATCAATGTGCTGACCACCCAGCGCCCGTCACCGCTGGCAAAAGGCAATCCATCCCACAGTAACCTGGTCCAGGTTGAAAAGGCGTAAGGAGCAGTAAATGACAACCCAATATGGCTTTTATATCGACTCCAGTCGCTGCACCGGCTGCAAAACCTGCGAACTGGCGTGCAAGGATTTTAAGAACCTGAGTCCGGAAGTTAGCTATCGCCGCATTTATGAATATGCGGGCGGTAACTGGCAGGAAGATAACGGTGTTTTCCACCAGGATGTTTTCGCCTACTACCTTTCTATCTCCTGTAACCACTGTGAAGATCCGGCCTGTACTAAGGTCTGCCCGAGCGGCGCCATGCACAAGCGGGAAGATGGGTTTGTGGTGGTGAACGAAGAGGTTTGTATCGGCTGCCGCTACTGCCATATGGCGTGTCCGTACGGTGCGCCGCAGTACAACGAAGAGAAAGGCCACATGACCAAGTGCGACGGCTGTTATGAGCGCGTTGCCGAGGGGAAAAAGCCGATTTGTGTGGAATCCTGCCCGTTGCGAGCGCTGGATTTAGCACCTGTCGACGAATTACGCAAAAAGTACGGGACTCAGGCCGCCATTGCGCCGCTGCCTGCATCGCACTTCACAAAACCAAATATCGTGATTAAACCTAACGCCAACAGCCGCCCAAGTGGGGATACCAGCGGTTATCTGGCCAACCCGAAGGAGGTGTGAGATGGGAAACGGATGGCATGAATGGCCGCTGATGGTCTTTACGGTGTTAGGCCAGTGCGTTGCGGGCGGGTTTATCGTTATGGCATTGGCGCTATTGTATGGCGTGAAGGACAGGGCGGTTCGCAAGCGCGCCGAATTGCTGATGGTGGTGCTATGGATCCTGATGGGCATCGGCTTTATTGCCTCAATTCTGCATCTCGGCTCGCCGCTGCGAGCGTTCAACTCCCTGAATCGCCTCGGCAGTTCAGCGCTGAGCAATGAAATTGCCAGCGGATCGGTATTCTTTGCGGTGGGTGGTTTCTGGTGGCTTTTGACCGTGCTCGGAAAAATGCCTCAGGCACTCAGCAAAGTCTGGGTCGTAATCACCATGATTCTGGGCGTGGTATTTGTCTGGATGATGAGTCGGGTTTACCTGATTGACACAGTTCCGACCTGGTTTAGCGTCTGGACGCCGCTGAGCTTCTTCCTGACGATGTTTATCGGTGGTCCACTGCTGGGCTATTTGCTGCTTTCTGCAGCCGGGGTTAGCGGTTGGGGGATGCGTATATTGCCTGTCGTCTCACTGCTTGCTTTGCTGGTTAGCATGGTTGTTGTGCTGATGCAGGGGATGGAACTGGCTACGCTGCATAACTCTATTCAACAGGCATCTGCGCTGGTGCCGGAGTACGGTTCGCTGATGGCCGGGCGGATGGTTCTGCTGGTGATTGCTCTGGTCGGCTGGATTGTACCGCAGCTGAAAGGCTCTCGGCCTGGCGTCGGTCTGCTGACGCTGGCGATGGTCTTGATGATTGCAGGTGAACTTATCGGTCGCGGCGTTTTCTACGGGCTGCATATGACGGTTGGTATGGCGATAGCGAGCTAACATTTCATCGAGTTATAAGCGCGTCTGAGGGCGCGCTTTTTCATCTTCTCGCATAAGAAAATTTCACCTGAATATCCATGAAATTTTTGATTGCTCATTTTGACCTGCTTCCCGCTATATCGCATCAAAAACAGCGAGATACAATTTACGTGACTCCGGTCACTTATTAGCAGGATAAGTTTTTCAAATCGTACCCGCTCAAACCCTCCATACCCCCCATTATTGCTGGATTGACAATCAATTTACCGGTGGCATGATGCGCACAAATTTCCTGATTTCCTCACGGTTTGATACCCATGACCACCTATACCCGTCCCGTATTGCTCCTGCTTTGCGGGCTTTTGCTGCTGACTCTGGCGATGGCGGTTTTAAACACGCTCGTCCCGCTTTGGCTGGCTCACGATAATCTTCCTACGTGGCAGGTCGGGATGGTGGGCTCCGCCTACTTTACCGGCAACCTGGTCGGGACATTGATTACCGGATGGGTGATTAAGCGCCACGGGTTTAACCGCAGCTACTATCTTGCCTCCATTATCTTTGCCGTGGGCTGTATTGGCCTCGGGCTGATGGTTGGTTTCTGGAGCTGGATGGTCTGGCGCTTTGTGGCCGGCGTGGGCTGCGCCATGATTTGGGTTGTGGTTGAAAGCGCCCTGATGTGCAGCGGGACTTCCCGCAACCGTGGCCGTCTGCTGGCGGCTTATATGACCGTTTACTACATCGGGATGGTGGTCGGCCAACTGATGGTCAGCAAGCTTTCTACTGAGCTGATGAACGTTCTGCCCTGGGCTACCGCGCTGGTGCTGGCCGCTATTCTACCATTGCTGTTTACCCATATCGTGAGCGATGGGGATGAACATCGGGATAACACGCCGGTCTGGCCGATGCTGCGTCTGCGCCAGGCTCGACTGGGCGTGAACGGCTGCATTATGTCAGGTATCGTACTCGGCTCTCTGTATGGTCTGATGCCGTTGTATTTGAACCATCAGGGCGTGAGCGACTCCGGTATTGGTTTCTGGATGGCGCTGATGATCAGCGCGGGTATTGTTGGTCAGTGGCCTATGGGGCGTCTGGCGGACAAATATGGCCGTCTGCTGGTGCTGCGTGTGCAGGTGTTTGTGGTGATTCTCGGCTGTCTGGCGATGCTCAGCAACGCCGCCATGGGGCCTGCGCTATTCGTTCTGGGGGCTTTTGGTTTCACGCTCTACCCGGTGGCGATGGCCTGGGCTTGCGAAAGGATTGAGCGTCATCAGCTGGTGGCGATGAATCAGGCGCTGTTGCTGAGCTACACCATCGGGAGCTTAATTGGGCCGACAGTGACTGCGCTGCTGATGCAAAACTACTCTGATAACGTGCTGTTTATCATGATGGCCACAGTGTCATTTGTTTACCTGATGATGCTGCTGCGTAAGGCGGGCCATCATCCAACCCCGGTGGCTCACGCTTAATCAGCTTGCCGCGTCTATAGACCCGATATCATGGGCGTTTGTGGCTGGTTGAGCTATGTGAGGCCCTGCTGAGAAGTGAGCGAGCCGAAAGAAAAATATACGTGCTCCCACAGAGGGGAGCACGGTTCGAATCAGTACATTACTTTATGGCCGTACTGCTCCAGAATACCTTTCACCCGCTCCATCGTTTCCTTCTTCGGCGGGTGCACGCCATCCAGCTTGTATTCTTCGCCCATCGCCACCCACTTGTGTTTGCCCAGCTCGTGGTACGGCAGCAGCTCGATTTTTTCAACGTTGCCCATATCGCGGGTAAATTCCCCGAGTCGATGTGCAGAGTCGTCATCGTCAGACCAGCCCGGTACAACAACGTAGCGGATCCACACTTTAATGTCTTTTTTCGACAGATATTGCGCAAATTCAAGCGTGCGGTGGTTTGACACGCCCACCAGGTTTTGGTGGATTTCGTCGTTCATCTGCTTGAGATCGAGCATTACCAGGTCGGTGACTTCCAGCAGCTCATCAATCACCGGATCGTAGCGGCGAACAAAGCCGTTGGTGTCCAGGCAGGTATGAATCCCTTCTTTACGGCAGGCGCGGAACCAGTCACGTACGAACTCGGCCTGCAGAATAGCTTCGCCGCCGGATGCGGTAACGCCGCCGCCCGAGGCATTCATGAAGTGGCGATAGGTAACAACTTCTTTCATCAGCTCTTCTACCGTCACTTCTTTGCCACCGTGGGTGTCCCAGGTGTCGCGGTTGTGGCAGTAAAGGCAGCGCATCAGGCAGCCCTGAAAGAAGGTGATAAAACGGATACCGGGGCCGTCCACGGTACCGCAGGATTCAAAAGAGTGAATTCGTCCGATTGCTGACATTGCGGTGATCTCTCCAGATGTGGCCCGTCCAGGGCCTGTGTCGTGCACAGCTCAAGCCGGCTGTGTTAAGTCTGTTTTGACAGATACCCAGAGTATAGATAGCTGGCAAAGCAGGCTGAGGGTAGGGAGGTGAGTAAAAAGGCCCCACGGGAGTGGAGCCTTTATATAGTACGCTTCTTCAGTCTGACAAGGAATTAGATGGACTGAGTGAAGGTACGGGTAATAACGTCCTGCTGCTGCTCTTTAGTCAGCGAGTTGAAACGAACGGCATAACCGGATACGCGAATGGTCAGCTGAGGATATTTCTCAGGGTTTTCCATCGCATCCAGCAGCATTTCACGGTTCATTACGTTGACGTTCAGGTGCTGACCACCTTCGATGTTTGCTTCGTGGTGGAAGTAACCGTCCATCAGACCTGCAAGGTTGGTTTTACGCACGTCATCGTCTTTACCCAGCGCGTTTGGCACGATGGAGAAGGTATAAGAGATACCATCTTTCGCGTAGGCAAACGGCAGTTTAGCAACGGAGGTCAGAGAGGCAACGGCACCTTTCTGGTCACGACCGTGCATTGGGTTAGCGCCTGGACCGAACGGAGTACCTGCACGACGACCGTCTGGGGTGTTACCGGTTTTCTTACCATAAACCACGTTAGAGGTGATGGTCAGAACAGACTGGGTCGCGATAGCGCCACGGTAGGTGGTCAGTTTCTGAATTTTCTTCATGAAACGTTCTACCAGGTCAACGGCGATGTCATCTACGCGAGGATCGTTGTTACCGAACTGTGGATATTCACCTTCGATTTCGAAGTCGATAGCCAGACCGTCTTCGTCACGGATAGGTTTCACTTTCGCGTATTTGATTGCAGACAGGGAGTCAGCCGCAACGGACAGGCCAGCGATACCACAAGCCATGGTGCGAACAACGTCACGGTCGTGCAGAGCCATCAGAGACGCTTCGTAGCTGTATTTATCATGCATGTAGTGAATGATGTTCAGCGCGGTAACGTACTGTTTAGCCAGCCAGTCCATGAAGTGATCCAGACGATCCAACACATTGTCGTAGTCCAGAACGTCGGCAGTGATGGGGGCTTCTTTAGGACCAACCTGCATTTTCAGTTTTTCATCAACGCCGCCGTTGATAGCGTACAGCATGGTTTTCGCCAGGTTTGCACGAGCCCCGAAGAACTGCATTTGCTTACCAACGATCATCGGGCTTACGCAGCATGCGATAGCGTAGTCATCGTTGTTGAAGTCAGGACGCATCAGATCGTCATTCTCGTACTGCAGAGAAGAGGTATCGATGGAGACTTTAGCCGCGTATTTTTTGAAGTTCAGTGGCAGTTTTTCAGACCACAGAATGGTGATGTTTGGCTCCGGAGAAGGCCCCATGGTGTAAAGGGTGTTCAGGAAGCGGAAGCTGTTTTTGGTCACCAGAGTACGGCCATCAACGCCCATACCGCCGATAGATTCGGTTGCCCAGATTGGGTCGCCGGAGAACAGCTCATCATATTCAGGGGTACGCAGGAAGCGAACCATACGCAGTTTCATGACCAGGTGGTCAATCATTTCCTGAGCGTCTTGCTCGTTGATTTTGCCTGCTTTGATGTCGCGCTCGATGTAAGCATCCAGGAAGGTGGATACGCGACCGAAGGACATTGCAGCGCCGTTCTGAGATTTAACCGCAGCCAGGTAGCCGAAGTAAGTCCACTGAATAGCTTCCTGAGCGTTGGTAGCAGGACCGGAGATGTCGTAGCCATATTTGGCGGCCATCTCTTTGATCTGACCCAGCGCGCGGTGCTGTTCGGAGATTTCTTCACGCAGACGGATAGTTGCTTCCAGATCTTCACCGTTTTCCAGTTTGGTTTGCAGTGAGTTGAACTGAGCGAACTTGTCTTTCATCAGATAGTCGATACCGTACAGCGCAACGCGACGGTAGTCACCGATGATACGGCCACGGCCATAGGCATCTGGCAGACCGGTAATAACACCGGATTTACGGCAGTTCAGGATGTCTTTGGTGTAAACGTCAAACACGCCCTGGTTGTGGGTTTTGCGGTATTCGGTGAAGATCTTTTTCAGCATTGGGTCGAGTTCGCGACCGTATACTTTGCAAGAACCTTCGACCATTTTGATGCCGCCGAAAGGAATGATGGCACGTTTCAGAGGAGCATCGGTCTGCAGACCCACGATAGTTTCGAGGGACTTGTTGATGTAGCCCGCATCGTGAGCGGTGATGGTAGACGCGAGGTCGGTATCGAAGTCAACTGGCGCGTGAGTGCTGTTTTCCAGTTTGATGCCTTCCATCACGCTGTCCCACAGTTTGGTAGTTGCGTCGGTAGCACCTGCCAGGAAGGACTCGTCACCCTCGTACGGGGTGTAGTTTTTCTGAATAAAGTCACGGACGTTAACTTCATTCTGCCAGTCGCCTTTAGCAAAACCTTCCCAGGCTGTGGCTAACTTTTCATTTTGCTCGGACATGTAACACCTACCTTTAATGTGGAGTTCTTAAACCTGCGTACTGACGGAGCTTAGTGCTTGTCGCCACCGCGCAGATAAATTACCCAGTATGTCAACCCAACCAGTAAACCTCCGCCGATGATGTTTCCGATGGTGACTGGAATCAGGTTATCGGTGATGAAGTTCAGCACGGTCAGATGCGAGAAACTTGCCGGAGAAGACCCTACGGCGGTCCAGAATTCCGGGCTGGCAAAGTCACGAACCACGATAGCCATCGGGATCATGAACATATTTGCGATGCTGTGCTCAAAGCCGCTGGCAACAAACATGGCAACCGGAAGGATCATAGCAAACATTTTGTCCATCAGGCTGCGGCCGGAGTAGCTCATCCAGACGGCGAGACACACCATCAGGTTTGCCAGAATGCCAAGGCAGACGGCCTCAACAAATGTGTGGTGCATTTTATGATCTGCGGTTTGCAGGACATTCAGTCCCCATGCGCCGTTGGCGGTCATATACATGCCGGACAGCCAGATCAGCAGCACAAAGAGTAGAGCACCGATCAGGTTACCGATGTAGACGTTAGCCCAGTTACGCAGTAGCTGGCCCCAAGTGATACGGCCGCTGGCTTTGGCTACGACGATAAGCACGGTGGAGGTGAAAAGGTCAGCACCGCAGATAACGCAAAGAATTAAACCCAGTGAGAAGCATGTGCCGCCAATCAGCTTGGCAATCCCAAACGGGATCGTGGATGTGCCTGTGGTGGCGGTGATGTAGAACACGAAGGCAATCGAAATGAAGACGCCGGCGGTAATCGCTAAGTAAAAGGTCGTTAGCGGTTGTTTCGTTGCTTTATAGACGCCAGCATCTTCGGCAATTTTTGCCATCGCTGGTGGAAGTACTAGATCAAAAGGGTTGTCAGCTTTCACACTAACTCTCTCTTATTTAATTCGGCGAGGAGATACTAACAAAGCATTATAGAGTAAAAATTGATGTGGATCATATCTCGCCAAGCTAATAGGCACTGAAAAAGCAGGTCTTTACCTGTTTTTCATCTTAATTTATTGATTATAAATGAAAAAATAAATTTTAATAATTATAGATAAAATTGAATTAAGAATCTCCCTTACGCGAAATTGGTTAATTATAATGGGGTATTTTTATATTTTGATAACATTCTTGCCGCTGTCAAAAAATAACTATTTACCTGAAGTTAACCAAAAAATTACATAATAAATTATTATTGTTTCAATAATAAAAAGGGGCGCAAAAAGCGCCCCGTAATATAGCTCAGACAAGGTGCCGTGCGCACCAGGAAGTTGTCAGGAAATTACTTTACCTGCCAATATTTGGCTTTAGCGCGCTGTAATTTTTCGTACGCGGCCAGCAGCGCCTGATGCGCCGGGAAAGCTTTCAGATCTTTATCCACTGGCTGCAGCCCATAGAAGGCCGCTTCACCGCTCATTGCCGCGCTGGCGGCATCCACGGCTTCAGCCCCGTACATACGGACGAAAGCGTTCAGGTATTGCAGAGGCTCGCGCTCTTCTTCCTGTGACAACAGAAGCAGAGTTTGCAGGCAGCGGTAGTAGTTGGCACGCTCAGGACTAAAGATGGAAGCGTTGAACTCCATGGTCCATTCGGTCCAGATCAGTGCCTGCTCAAGATCGCCGCCCGCTAGCGCCAGCATGGCTTTCAGTTCGCCAATGCGCAGCGTGTACCAGCCGTTATCTTTCCCGGTAGCCAGGCCCAGTAATTCACGCACGCGGGTGAAATCATCGTGGCCTTCGTCGTCCAGTTGGGCAATCAGATCGAGGTAGTCTTGCTGCTCCCATTCGCTGTCCGGCAGCGCAAGAATTGTTTCACGCAGGTGGCTGCCCATGCTGTTGTTGGCCAGCAGCAGGTCGTCGGCAGGGTAAATATCAGACATGCCTGGGACGATAATACGGCAGGCGTAAACGTCTAAATGCTCGTAGTCGGCGATATACACTTCTTTATCTTCCGACTTGAAGATAGCCATCAGGGTAGCGAACTCTTCTTCCGTTGTGCCAGCAAAGCTCCAGTCAGCAAACGGGTAATCTGCATCCTGCTTGAACATATCCCAGGAAATCAGGCCGCTGGAATCGATGAAGTGTGTTTCCAGGTTCGCGTGTTCAGCGACTTCTTCATCGTCGAAGGTTGGCGGCGTAAAGACATCCAGATCTTTCAGGCCGCGCCCCTGCAGCAGCTCGGTGACGGTACGCTCCAGCGCTACGCCAAAATCAGGGTGCGCGCCGAAGGAAGCGAAACAGGTTCCGTTGGCCGGATTGAACAGCACGACGCAGATAACCGGGTACTTACCGCCCAGAGAACCGTCGTACGCAAAAATAGGGAAGCCTTCAGCTTCAAGCGTTTTAATGGACTCCACGACGCCCGGATAGCGGGCCAGCACATCCTGTGGGATCTCTGGCAGGCTGATGCTTTCTGCGATAATGCGGTTTTTGATATGACGCTCGAAGACTTCAGACAGACCCTGGACCCGTGCTTCATTAGCCGTGTTGCCCGCAGACATGCCGTTGGAGACGTACAGGTTACCAATGATGTTCATCGGGATATAAACAGTTTGCAGGTCTGACTGGCGGGTGAACGGCAGAGCACAAATACCGCGCTCTTCGTTCCCGGACTGCAGATCGATCAGCATCCCGGCGCCGACTTCGTTTTCCGGGTCGTAGAAAGCGCGCAGACGATCGTCGAGGATGCCCTCAGGCAGTTGGTCATCTTCCGGCAGCGGGAACCATTTCTCGTTCGGGTAATGCACGAACGGGCCGTTCGCAATCGTATCGCCCAGCCAGAAGTCGGCGAAGAAGTAGTTAGTCGACAGACGTTCAAAATATTCACCCAGCGCGGATGCCAGCGCGGCTTTTTTGGTCGCACCTTTACCGTTGGTGAAGCACAGGGCGCTGTCTTTGTCGCGGATATGCACCGACCAAACGTTGGGTACCGGGTTAAGCCAGGAGGCTTCTTCGATATTAAAACCGAGGTCGGTCAGCTTTTTCTGGAAGCGAGCGATGGAGTCTTCCAGGGCGGCATCTTTGCCGGGGATAAATGTCTGGGTCATGGGGTTCACTTTAATGGTACGCAAAACGCGCAATGATACGGGTTTTACCGGGCAGACGCTATCCTCCGCACGGTGCAGGCGACGCTAGCATAACAGGCTATGCCTGCTTACAGTAACTCGCGGTTATGGTAGTAAAATGACTGGCCGCCATTGGGCATGTCCGTCGTATTGCCTTGCCGTCGGAAATCGGGCAGTTTTTTCGCTTGCCGGAAGATTGTGTTGTGTGATTTTGCTCACATTGGTCTTCCGCGAGGGATTAACCATTGCAACACTGCGCCGCTGAATGATAAAACCGATAATGTAATAAAAACTTATTGCTCGAGGCGTGGTGAGGGGAAATGACACAGGTATACAATTTTAGTTCTGGTCCGGCGATGCTGCCGGCTGAAGTACTTCGTCGTGCACAACAGGAGCTGTGCGACTGGCACGGTCTGGGCACTTCCGTAATGGAAATTAGCCACCGTGGTAAAGAGTTTATTCAGGTCGCTGAAGAGGCGGAAAAAGATTTTCGCGATCTGCTGCAAATCCCCTCCAACTATAAAGTTTTATTCTGCCACGGCGGCGGGCGCGGTCAGTTTGCAGGCGTGCCGCTGAATATTCTCGGTGACAAAACCACGGCCGACTACATTGACGGCGGCTACTGGGCAAATAGCGCAATTAAAGAAGCGAAAAAATACTGCCAGCCGGTTGCCCATGACGTAAAAATCACCGTGGACGGTAAACGTGCTATCAAGCCAATGAGTGAATGGCAGGTGTCTGACAACAGCGCGTTTCTGCACTATTGCCCGAATGAAACCATTGACGGCATTTCAATAGATGAAACTCCAGATTTTGGTGATACCATTGTTGCCGCCGATTTCTCTTCTACTATTTTGTCTCGCCCTATCGACGTTAGCCGTTTCGGCGTTATCTATGCTGGCGCACAGAAAAACATCGGCCCTGCCGGCCTGACGCTGGTTGTTGTTCGTGAAGATCTGCTAGGCAAGGCGCACAAAGCGTGTCCGTCGATTATCGATTACACCGTGCTGAACGATAATGACTCAATGTTTAACACGCCGCCGACTTTTGCCTGGTATCTGGCAGGCCTGGTCTTTAAATGGCTGAAAGAGCAGGGCGGCGTTGCCTCGATGGATCGTATCAACCAGGCCAAGGCTGAGTTGCTGTACGGCGTGATTGATAACAGCGATTTCTATCGTAACGATGTTGCGGCCTCTAACCGCTCCCGGATGAACGTCCCGTTCCAACTTGCGGATAGCGCGCTGGACAAAGTGTTCCTTGACGAGTCCTTCGCTGCGGGCCTGCATTCCCTGAAAGGTCACCGCGTTGTGGGGGGGATGCGCGCCTCGATTTACAACGCGATGCCGCTCGATGGCGTCAAAGCGTTGACTGACTTCATGGTGGACTTCGAGCGTCGCCACGGTTAATTAATGCAGTAGCACTTCGCCCCGCGGCCCGTCTGCGGGGTTTTTATTCTGTTTGAGTTGAGAGTATTTTTCCCATGCTGGAATCCCTGACGTTACAACCCATCGCGCTGGTCGACGGCACCATTAATCTGCCAGGTTCAAAAAGCGTGTCTAACCGCGCGCTGCTCCTGGCCGCGCTGGCCAATGGCACCACGGTGCTGACCAATTTGCTGGATAGCGATGATGTCCGCCATATGCTTAACGCGCTGAAGGCGTTGGGCGTGAGCTATACGCTTTCGGCGGATCGTACCCGTTGTGAAGTCACCGGCGTGGCCGGCCCTCTGCAGGCACAAGGTGAGCTGGAACTCTTTTTAGGGAATGCTGGCACCGCTATGCGTCCGCTGGCTGCAGCGTTGTGCCTCGGCAGTAACAACATTGTGCTGACCGGCGAGCCGCGCATGAAAGAGCGCCCAATCGGCCATCTTGTCGATGCGCTGCGCCAGGGGGGAGCGAACATTGAGTACCTTGAGCAAGAAAATTACCCGCCGCTGCGTCTGCGTGGCGGCTTTGGCGGCGGCAAGGTTGAAGTGGACGGCAGCGTATCCAGCCAGTTCCTGACCGCGCTACTGATGACCGCACCTCTGGCTGCACATGACACTGAAATCACCATTAAAGGCGAGCTGGTTTCCAAACCGTATATCGACATCACGCTGCATCTGATGAAAACTTTCGGCGTGGAAGTTGAAAACCGCGACTATCGCAGTTTCCTGATTCGCGGCGCACAGCAGTATCAATCCCCAGGGGCTTACCTGGTAGAAGGTGATGCCTCCTCCGCCTCTTACTTCCTGGCCGCTGGGGCAATTAAAGGTGGCGTGGTCAAGGTTACCGGCATCGGGCGGAACAGCGTGCAGGGCGATATACGCTTTGCTGATGTACTTGAGAAAATGGGCGCGAAAGTGACCTGGGGCGATGACTTCATTAGCTGTGAACGTGGTGAGCTAAACGCTATCGACATGGATATGAACCATATCCCGGATGCGGCAATGACTATCGCGACCGCGGCCCTGTTTGCTAAAGGCACGACCACGCTGCGTAACATCTATAACTGGCGCGTAAAAGAGACCGATCGCCTGAGCGCAATGGCGACGGAATTACGAAAAGTCGGTGCAGAAGTTGAAGAGGGCGAAGACTATATTAGCGTTACGCCACCGGCTAAGCTGACGTTTGCTGAAATCGGCACTTACAACGATCACCGTATGGCGATGTGTTTCTCGCTGGTGGCGTTATCCGATACGCCAGTGACGATTCTTGACCCAGGCTGCACGGCAAAAACCTTCCCTGATTATTTCGAGCAGTTAGCTCGCATCAGTACGCCTGTATAACGTTTGTAAAACCGCATCGTCTGATGCGGTTTTTCTTTCTCTCTACGATTCCTTACAACGCCCGTTGCGCAATTCTTCTACACTCAGCCTGATTCCCGTGGATATTTGCCTGGAAAGATAACAGTCCTGGCGGTTGCGGCGTATAATGCGCGGCGTTTACCACCCGCGAATCCAGCGATAGAGGAGAAAACGATGACGGCATCCGCCCCGGTAATAACGATTGATGGCCCAAGTGGCGCCGGTAAAGGCACGCTTTGTAAGGCCATGGCCGAAGCGCTGCAGTGGCATCTGCTGGACTCTGGTGCGATTTATCGCGTTCTGGCGCTCGCGGCGTTACATCACCATGTTGATGTGGCTTCCGAAGACGCGCTGGTGCCCCTTGCGGCCCACCTGGACGTTCGGTTTATTTCCACCGACGGCAATTTGGAAGTGATTCTCGAAGGGGAAGACGTTAGCGCTGAAATTCGCACTCAGGAAGTGGCAAACGCGGCTTCTCAGGTGGCCGCGTTCCCGCGTGTGCGCGAAGCCTTGCTGCGCCGCCAGCGCGCTTTTCGTGAAGCGCCGGGTCTGATTGCAGACGGCCGCGATATGGGGACCGTTGTGTTCCCGGATGCGCCGGTGAAAATTTTCCTTGATGCCTCCTCTGAAGAGCGCGCCCACAGGCGCATGCTACAGTTGCAGGAGAAGGGCTTTAGTGTTAACTTTGAGCGCCTTTTGGCCGAGATCAAGGAACGCGACGATCGCGACCGTAATCGGTCTGTAGCGCCGTTAGTGCCTGCTATAGATGCTTTAGTTCTGGATTCAACCAGTATGAGCATTGAGCAAGTGATTGAAAAAGCGCTACAATACGCCCGCGAAAAGCTGGCGCTCGCTTGAGATAGCGACCCATTTTGTAGTACCCCCGCTGCAATGGAGTGTGAGCGGGTATGTAAAACAACCCCATCCGGCATGAGGCCAGATGGACGTTAATCTAACTTTTGAAGATTAAACATGACTGAATCTTTTGCTCAACTATTTGAAGAATCCCTTAAAACAATCGAAACCCGTCCGGGTTCCATCGTTCGTGGTGTTGTTGTTGCTATCGACAAAGACGTCGTTCTGGTTGATGCGGGCCTGAAATCTGAATCTGCGATTCCTGCAGAGCAGTTCAAAAACGCAGCCGGCGAACTGGAAATCCAGGTTGGTGACGAAGTTGACGTTGCGCTGGACGCAGTAGAAGACGGCTTCGGTGAAACCCTGCTGTCCCGTGAAAAAGCTAAACGTCACGAAGCTTGGATCACGCTGGAAAAAGCTTACGAAGAAGCTGAAACTGTGGTTGGTGTTATCAACGGCAAAGTTAAAGGTGGCTTCACTGTTGAGCTGAACGGTATTCGTGCGTTCCTGCCAGGTTCCCTGGTTGACGTTCGTCCAGTTCGCGACACTCTGCACCTCGAAGGCAAAGAGCTTGAGTTCAAAGTGATCAAGCTGGACCAGAAACGCAACAACGTTGTCGTTTCCCGTCGTGCGGTTATCGAGTCTGAGAACAGCGCAGAGCGCGATCAGCTGCTTGAAAACCTGCAAGAAGGCATGGAAGTTAAAGGTATCGTTAAGAACCTCACTGACTACGGTGCATTCGTTGACCTGGGTGGCGTTGATGGTCTGCTGCACATCACCGATATGGCATGGAAACGCGTTAAGCATCCAAGCGAAATCGTGAACGTTGGCGACGAAATCACTGTTAAAGTGCTGAAGTTCGACCGCGAGCGTACTCGTGTTTCCCTCGGCCTGAAACAGCTGGGCGAAGATCCATGGGTAGCTATCGCTAAGCGTTATCCAGAAGGTACCAAACTGACTGGCCGCGTGACCAACCTGACCGACTACGGCTGCTTCGTTGAAATCGAAGAAGGCGTTGAAGGCCTGGTTCACGTTTCCGAAATGGATTGGACCAACAAAAACATCCACCCATCCAAAGTTGTTAACGTTGGTGATGTAGTGGAAGTTATGGTTCTGGATATCGACGAAGAACGTCGTCGTATCTCCCTGGGTCTGAAGCAGTGCAAAAACAACCCATGGCAGCAGTTCGCGGAAACCCACAACAAGGGTGACCGTGTTGAAGGTAAAATCAAGTCTATCACTGACTTCGGTATCTTCATCGGCCTGGACGGCGGCATCGACGGCCTGGTTCACCTGTCTGACATCTCCTGGAACGTTGCGGGCGAAGAAGCAGTACGTGAATACAAAAAAGGCGACGAAATTGCAGCCGTTGTTCTGCAGGTTGACGCAGAGCGTGAGCGTATCTCCCTGGGCGTTAAGCAGCTCGCAGAAGATCCGTTCAACAACTACGTTGCGCTGAACAAGAAAGGTACTATCGTTACTGGTAAAGTAACGGCAGTTGACGCGAAAGGTGCTACAGTTGAATTAGCAGATGGCGTAGAAGGCTACCTGCGTGCTTCTGAAGCTTCCCGTGACCGCGTTGAAGATGCAACTCTGGTTCTGAACGTTGGCGACGACGTTGAAGCTAAATTCACCGGCGTTGATCGTAAAAACCGTGTTGTTAGCCTGTCTGTTCGTGCTAAAGACGAAGCTGACGAGAAAGATGCAATTGCGACTGTTAACAACAAACAGGAAGAAGGCAACTTCTCTAACGCAATGGCTGAAGCATTCAAAGCAGCTAAAGGCGAGTAATCGTCCGAGCGTTGTATCCCGGCTTCTGCCAGGGTATAAAATCAGGGCGGCTTCGGCCGCCCTTGTTCGATTGAGAGCTGTAAGCTAATTTTCCTGAAAGGAAACCGGAGGAATCATGACCAAGTCAGAATTGATCGAAAGACTTGCAACCCAGCAATCTCACATCCCTGCAAAAGCAGTAGAAGATGCGGTGAAGGAAATGCTGGAGCATATGGCCTCTACGCTCGCCGAGGGTGAACGTATTGAAATCCGGGGTTTCGGCAGTTTCTCCTTACACTATCGCGCTCCTCGCACCGGACGTAACCCGAAAACCGGCGACAAAGTGGATCTGGAAGGTAAATACGTTCCACACTTTAAGCCAGGCAAAGAGTTGCGTGACCGCGCCAATATTTACGGCTAATTCCTTAGAGTTAGCAAAAATGGCACCTCAAATGAGGTGCCATTTTTTTTCTGATTTTGCTATTTTGCGAGCGCCTTCCTGAAGGCTAACGCAATATTGTTAAGCCGGACTCATCGGCGTTCAAGCCATCACGTATTTCTCCAATTGCTTCCTGATTTAATCTCAAGATTCCCGCACACTTCCTGTAACAAGGAGGTGGATGTGTTTTCTATTCCTGCCGTTGCTGGCGCCGTTCTGATTAGCGCTTTACCACTGTTATGGCTGCCGGTTATTCCAGAACAAAATGGGATTTTACTGTTCGTGGCGGCTGCACTGACATTGGCCTGTTTTTGGGGCCGTATCGTTTGGGTGCGCTATCTGGTGCTTTGCCTTTTATTCTTGAGCTGGAGCCTGTTGGGTGCGCGGCAAATGCTGGATATGTTCTCTGAGTTTGGGGAGAAACCGCTGACCGTGCAGGTGAAAATTACGAGAAGTGATGGCGAAAAACGGCATGAACTGCAGATAGTCAAACGGGATGATCGTTACCTGTTTCCTGCGCCAGGCGTTGTATTGCGAAATAGCGTATTACCTGAGCCTGTTTGTGAGGGGCAAACATGGTTAATGACGCTACGCCTTCGCCCGGTACATGGGCGTCTTAATGAAGGTATTTTTGACGGACAGCGCTATGCGCTTTCGCAGATGCTGCCGTTTAGTGGTCGGGTGTTGAAAGCAAGCCTTCTATCGGGCGGCTGTAATCTTCGAGGTAAATGGCTCCAACAAGCCAAAAATGCTACCGCTAATCTCCCGTGGCAGGGTGTGATTATCGCTCTGGGCTTTGGGGAGCGAATAGATGTCAGCGAAGACGTCAAAAAAATCATGCGTGATACCGGGACTGCACATCTGATGGCCATTTCTGGGCTGCATATTGCGTTAGCCGGTGGGATTGGCTGGCTGTTTGCTCGGGTTCTGCAATTTTGCCTGCCAGCTTCGATGATAGGGTTTCGTTTTCCCCTGGGGATGAGTTTTAGCGTCGCGCTATTTTACACCTGGCTGTCAGGGATGAATCCGCCGGCGGTCAGAACCCTGGTTGGAATGGGCATTTGGGCAATATTACGTCTGAGCGGCAGAAAGTGGTCATCCTGGGATGTGTTGTTGTGCTGTGTCGCGGGCATTGTGTTTAGCGAACCGATGGCTATTTTGTCTGAAAGTCTTTGGCTTTCCGCGCTTGCGGTATGCGGGCTTATCTTTTGGTACCAGTGGGTGCCGCTGCCTCGCATGACGATAAATCGCTGGCTTCGGCCTTTTGTCGATCTGCTTTATTTGCAAACAGGCATTACGCTGTTGCTCATTCCACTTCAGGTGATTTTATTTCACGGCATCAGTATGACTTCGCTGGCCGCTAATCTCTTCGCTGTGCCGTTGATTACCTTCGTTAGCGTGCCTTTCATTTTAGCCGGTATGGTGTTCGGAGAAGTCCCTGTCATAGGCGAGGTGCTTTGGTCACTGGCCGATAAATCACTTGCAGGCGTATTCGGGTTACTGGCTGGGTTGCCGGATGGGTGGAAAGAACTCGATCGCCGTTATCAATTTCTGGCGTTCATTGCCTGGTGGGCCATAGTGATATGGCGATTCGGTTTTTGGCGAAGCTCTTTCGCTACGGCAGCAGCAGTGTTGCTTATGATGATGTTTCCCTTTTGGCGTAAGCCGGAGGCAAATAGCTGGGCCGTCCATATGCTTGATGTGGGGCATGGGCTTGCCGTGGTTATTGAGCGTGAAGGGAAAGCGTTACTCTACGACACGGGCAACGCATGGCCAGGGGGAGACGCGGCTAAAACCGTGATTATTCCCTGGTTAAAATGGCGAAACCTTCAGCCTGAGCAGGTCATTATTAGCCATGAACATCTTGATCATATCGGCGGATTGAAAAGTCTTAAGCAGCAGTGGCCTGCTTTAAATATTCGTAGTCCTTTACGCTGGAAGGGGCATGAGCCTTGCTTTCGTGGTCAACAATGGGCATGGCAGGAGATTCAATTCGATGTGCTGTGGCCACCCGAAGAGTATGAGGGGAGCAGCAACAATCGCTCTTGTGTGGTTAAAGTTAGTCACGGAGGATTTAGCCTTTTGCTTACGGGGGACCTGGAGGCGAATGCAGAATTGGCGATGCTGAGAAAACGGTGGCAAACGCTAGAAGCAAACGTCCTGCAGGTTCCACATCACGGGAGCCGAACTTCGTCCAGCGGTCCTTTACTGAGAGCCGTTTCAGGCAGCGTGGCACTGGCTTCTGCTTCCAGGTTTAATGCCTGGCGCTTACCGTCTTCAACAATTATTCATCGTTACCGGCAATACGGTTATCAGTGGCATGACACGGCACAATCAGGGCAGCTGACAATTGAAATAAAAGGTGATAAATGGCAAATCTCTGGCTTCAGAGAACAAATATTGCCCCGTTGGTATCATCAGTGGTTTGGCGTCACCCGAGATAATGGGTAGAATATGCGGCTATTTCATAAAAGGCTGGTTCGACTTAATGCAGAACGATAAAGATCTCTCCACATGGCAGACTTTCCGCCGGCTCTGGCCGATGATTTCCCCCTTTAGAACGGGTCTGATTGTGGCTGGGATAGCGTTAATCCTCAATGCGGCGAGTGATACCTACATGCTTTCGCTGCTTAAACCATTACTGGATGATGGTTTTGGTAAAACGGACTCTTCTGTACTGCTATGGATGCCAGTGGCCGTGATTGCGTTGATGCTGCTGCGCGGCGTGACCAGCTATGTTTCAAGCTACTGTATTTCATGGGTGTCAGGTATGGTGGTCATGAACATGCGTCGCCGACTGTTCAGCCACATGATGGGGATGCCGGTTTCATTCTTCGACCAGCAGTCCACCGGGACGTTACTCTCCCGTATTACCTATGATTCTGAGCAGGTTGCCTCTTCCTCTTCCGGCGCGCTGATCACCGTTGTCCGTGAGGGAGCATCAATTATTGGCCTGTTTATATTGATGTTCTGGTACAGCTGGCAGCTTTCAGTGATCCTGATCGTGTTGGCGCCGGTTGTGTCTTTTGCCATTCGCTTTGTCTCTAAGCGCTTCCGTAATATCAGCAAAAACATGCAGAACACCATGGGGCAGGTGACAACCAGCGCAGAGCAGATGCTGAAGGGGCACAAAGAAGTGCTTATTTTCGGTGGCCAGCAGGTAGAAACCGATCGCTTTGACAAAGTCAGTAACCGCATGCGTAATCAGGGGATGAAGCTGGTTTCAGCCTCTTCTATCTCTGATCCGATTATTCAGCTTATTGCTTCCCTTGCGTTGGCCTTTGTGCTTTATGCCGCCAGCTTCCCTAGCGTGATGGAAACCCTGACAGCCGGTACCATTACCGTGGTGTTCTCCTCCATGATTGCGCTAATGCGTCCGCTTAAGTCACTGACTAACGTCAATGCTCAATTCCAGCGCGGGATGGCAGCGTGCCAAACGCTGTTCTCTATCCTTGACTCTGAGCAGGAAAAGGACGGTGGCAAACTGGTCATCGATCGTTCTAAAGGTGACGTTGAATTCCGCAATGTGACCTTCACCTATCCAGGCCGTGATGTCCCGGCGCTGCGCAATATCAACCTGACCATTCCAGCAGGAAAAACCGTTGCGCTGGTAGGGCGTTCAGGTTCGGGTAAATCGACGATTGCCAGCCTGATCACGCGTTTCTACGAGCAGCAGGAAGGTGCAATCCTGATTGACGGGCACGACATACGCGAATACACCCTTGCGTCTCTGCGTAATCAGGTGGGGCTGGTGTCGCAAAATGTTCATCTCTTTAACGATACCGTGGCGAATAATATTGCCTACGCCCGTACCGGTGAGTATTCCCGTGAAGATATCGAAAAGGCCGCGCGCATGGCTTACGCGATGGACTTCATTAGCAAAATGGATAACGGGCTGGATACCATTATCGGTGAAAATGGTGTACTGCTGTCTGGTGGCCAGCGTCAGCGTATCGCTATCGCTCGCGCGCTGCTGCGTGACAGCCCCATCCTGATCCTGGATGAAGCAACCTCTGCGCTCGACACGGAGTCGGAGCGCGCGATTCAATCTGCCCTGGATGAACTGCAAAAAAACCGCACATCACTGGTGATTGCTCACCGTCTGTCGACGATTGAGCAGGCTGATGAAATCGTGGTGGTGGAAGATGGTTGTATCGTCGAACGCGGGCCTCACCTGGAGCTGCTGGCCCATCGTGGCGTCTATGCCCAGCTACATAAGATGCAATTCGGCGAATGATAGAGCGTATCTGGTCGGGAAAATCACCTCTCTACCTGCTGCTGTTGCCGCTTTCCTGGCTTTATGGCCTGGTGAGCGGCGTTATTCGCCTGTCTTACCGTATTGGTCTGCGTGCCATATGGCGTGCCCCTGTACCTGTGGTGGTCGTTGGAAACCTGACGGCGGGGGGAAACGGGAAAACCCCCGTTGTTATCTGGCTTGTGGAACAGCTACAGCAGCGTGGCGTGCGAGTTGGCGTTGTGTCCCGGGGCTACGGCGGAAAAGCGGCAGCGTACCCTTTGCTGCTTGACGCAAAAACCACACCTTCCGAAGCGGGAGACGAGCCGGTACTTATTTTTCAACGCACCGGAGCGCCCGTCGCCGTTGCACCAAAGCGTAGCGAGGCTGTAAAAGCCCTCATCGCGGCTGAAGCTCCGCAAATCATCATTACCGACGATGGCCTGCAGCATTATGCTCTAGGGCGTGATAAAGAAATCGTTGTGATCGACGGGGCCCGCAGATTCGGTAATGGCTGGTGGTTACCTGCCGGGCCAATGCGTGAAAGAGCCGGGCGTCTGCGCAGCGTGGACGCAATTATCGTCAATGGTGGGGAACCGCAGGCTGGTGAAATCGCCATGCGCTTGAAGCCCGGGCTCGCCATTAACGTACTCACCGGTGAACGCCGGCCGGTCACTGATTTTACTGACGTTGTGGCTATGGCCGGCATTGGCCATCCGCCGCGTTTCTTTGCCACGCTTGCGCAATGCGGTATTACGCCGGTGAAAACAGTGGCGCTGGCCGATCATCAGGCAATTACCGAACAGGATATGTTGGCTATCGCGACGGCGGAACAAGTCGTACTGATGACGGAAAAAGATGCAGTAAAATGCCGTGCGTTTGCCGGGGGGCATACAAACTGGTGGTATCTGCCGGTTGATGCGCAGCTTGCTTCACCTCTCGCGGAAACTCTCCTCAAGCAATTACTGGCACTGGTGCGTTAATCTCTGCGGCACCGGTTTTTCGTTCGTTGATTACAGGTGTGCCATGACCGTTTCACAACTTTCATTACGAGCAGCCCGAAATCTCCACCTTGCGGCCCAGGGATTACTTCAAAAGCCTCGTCGTCGTGCACGGCCCTCTGACGTTGCCGACGCGATTTCCCGCATGTCGCTGCTGCAAATTGACACCATTAATATTGTTGCCCGCAGCCCTTACCTCGTCTTGTTCAGTCGCCTTGGGCAGTATGAATCCGGCTGGCTTGATAGCGCCCTGGCGAGCGGAGAGCTAATCGAATACTGGGCGCATGAAGCCTGTTTTTTGCCGAAAAAAGATTTTGCGCTCATTCGCCACCGGATGCTGAGCCCTGAAAACATGGGCTGGAAATACCGTCCCGAATGGATGAATGAGCATGCGGAAGATATCAGCCAACTGCTCGCTTATATCAAAGACAATGGCCCCGTCCGTTCAGCTGATTTTGAGCATCCACGCAAAGGCACGAGCGGCTGGTGGGAATGGAAGCCACAGAAAAAACATCTTGAGGGGTTATTTACCGCCGGACAGGTGATGGTGACGGAACGGCGTAATTTTCAAAGAGTTTACGATTTAACCCAGCGCGTTATGCCGCACTGGAACGATGCCTTGCATCTGATTGAGCAGCCCGAGGCTGAGTTACTCATGCTGGAAAACAGCGCCCGTAGCCTGGGGATCTTCCGTCCGGAATGGCTCGCTGATTACTACCGACTGAAAAATATTGCGTTAAAGCCCCTGATAGAAAGCTGGCTTTCATCAGGCAATGTCATTCGCGTCCAGGCCGATAAACTGGGCGATATGCTGCTGCATCATACGCTGCTACCGCTGCTTGAAAAAGCGCAGCAAAATCAGCTTAACGCTACCCACAGCGCCGTGCTTTCACCGTTTGACCCGGTCGTTTGGGATCGTCGCAGAGCAGAGGTGCTGTTTAACTTTTCCTATCGACTGGAATGCTATACCCCAGCGGAAAAGCGTCGCTATGGTTATTTTGTTTTACCGCTGCTGCACAAAGGGGCGCTGGTGGGCAGGATAGACGCCAAAATGCACCGTAAGCAGGGGGAGCTGGAGGTCATAAGCCTCTATCTGGAAGAGGGCATAAAAATCACCGACGCCTTGCAGGCAGGTCTGCGTGGTGCACTGACGGAATTTGCGCGATGGCAATCCGCGACGCATCTTACCCTGGGTATTTTGCCCGCAGAATTAAGAGAAAGCTGGGGTACTGGCTGGGAAATGGCCCCGGCTGGCTAGTCATTTATGCTATTCTGGTGCCGTTGATGCACTCATCTGGAGTAATTATGGAAAGTCGTTTACTTGAAATCATTGCCTGCCCGGTCTGTAACGGCAAGCTCTACTATAACCAGGAAAAGCAAGAGCTTATCTGCAAGCCTGATGGCCTGGCATACCCGCTGCGTGATGGCATTCCAGTTCTGCTGGAAAGTGAAGCCCGGACGCTGACTTCAGACGAGACCAACCCATGAGTTTTGTCGCCATTATTCCCGCACGATATGCGTCCACGCGTCTGCCGGGTAAGCCTTTAAAAGAGATTAACGGCAAAGCAATGGTGCTGCATGTTCTGGACCGCGCGCGCGAATCAGGTGCTGAGCGTATCATTGTCGCGACCGATCACCCGGAAGTAGCACGAGTCGTCGAAGCTGCGGGAGGAGAAGTCTGCCTGACCAGCCCCGATCATCAGTCCGGCACTGAACGCCTGGCAGAAGTTATTGAGAAATGTGGCTTCAGCGACGACACGGTGATCGTGAACGTGCAGGGCGATGAGCCAATGATCCCCCCGGTGATTATTCAGCAGGTTGCGAACAACGTCGCGAACAGCAAAGCTGGCATGGCGACCCTCGCAGTACCCATTGAATCTGCGGAAGAAGCGTTTAATCCGAATGCGGTAAAAGTGGTCATGGATGCGCAGGGCTACGCGCTTTATTTCTCACGCGCCACGATTCCGTGGGATCGCGAGCGTTTTGCCGTTTCACGTGAAGAGATTGGCGATACCTTCCTGCGCCATATCGGTATCTATGGCTACCGCGCTGGTTTCATCCGTCGCTACGTCAGCTGGGCACCGAGCCAGCTTGAACAAATCGAAATGCTTGAACAGCTGCGAGTCTTGTGGAACGGCGAAAAAATACATGTTGCCGTGGCGAAAGCCATCCCAAGTATTGGTGTGGACACCCCAGAAGATCTTGAACGCGTCCGTCTCGCAATGCGCTAATTCACCTTCAGCGTGAACAATCAAACCGGCTAACCAGGCCGGTTTTTCTTTTTCTGAAACCCAATTGATCTGGAGTGGTGACAACTTCGCCTGGTGCGCTCATTATTAAATCAACAGTATTACCAGGGGAAATCGGTATGGAATTGCTGCGTAAGGAGCTAAGTCACCTGCTGGGTGAGAAGTTAAGCCGTATTGAGTGCATTAGCGAACATGCGGAAACTGCACTTTGGTCGCTCTATGACAGCGGCGGTCACGCAATGCCGCTGCTCGCCAAAAGCTTTACCTCGCCGGGCCTGGCGACTCAGTTGGCCTGGAAAATGTCGATGCTGGCGCGTTCAGGCACCGTCCGCATGCCGGTGGTCTACGGCGTGTTGACTCACGAAGAACATCCTGGCCCGGACGTTTTACTGATGGAGCGCCTGCGAGGGGTTCCCGGTGAAGCACCAACCCGAACGCCTAACCGCTGGGAGCAGCTCAAAGACCAGATTGTTGAGGGGCTCTTAGCCTGGCATCGCGTGGACAGCAGCGGCTGTGTGGGAAACGTCGACAGCACTCAGGAAAACATCTGGCCGCACTGGTACCGCCAGCGAGTCGAAGTGCTCTGGACTACGCTCAATCAGTATCAGAACACCGGGTTAACCATGCAGGATAAACGTATTCTGTTTCGTACCCGAGAATGTCTGCCGCGTATGTTCGAAGACTTCAGCGATAACTGCGTGCTTATTCATGGCAATTTTTCCCTTCGCAGCATGCTCAAGGATTCTCGTAGCGATCAATTGCTGGCGATGGTTAACCCCGGGGTTATGCTTTGGGCGCCGCGAGAATATGAGCTGTTTCGCCTGGCTGAGCCAGGTCAGGCCGAAAGCCTGCTTTGGCACTATTTGCAGCGCGCCCCGGTTGCCGAATCTTTCCTCTGGCGGCGCTGGCTATATGTGCTGTGGGATGAGGTAGCACACCTGCTGCAAACCGGCCGACTGAACCGGCCGGTGTTTGACAACGCCTCTAAGTCATTGCTGCCCTGGCTCTCCTGAAGGGCCTTTCAGCCACTGCCACAGGCGCCCGAGGGTTTCATAGCCCACGCGCTCGCTGTGCATCAGCCATACCGGGTCGGGGATAGCCTTTTCCCACGGATTCAGCGGAGAGGTTATCGCCAACTGGTTAGCCGGGGCAGGGAGAGGATGCAGCCCGGCCCGGGTGAAGAAGATCATCGCCCGTGGCAGGTGAGAAGCTGACGTCACCAGAATAAACGGCTGCTGGCCTATCAGCTTCGCGACAGCGTGGGCTTCCTCTTCTGTGTCTTTTGGTGTGTCCAGCGTAATGATGTCGTCTCTGGCAACGCCGAGGCTTTCCGCAACCCTGGCACCAGCTTCTGCGGTACTGACGGGGTTGGTCATTGCTCTGGCTCCGGTAAAGATAAGTTTTGCCCCCGGATTGAGCTGTTTCAGACGAATCGCTTCGGCGAGTCGCGGTAAACTGTTGTCGATCAGATTTGAGCTGGGGGCCCAGTCCGGGTTCCAGGTATAACCGCCGCCCAGCACAACGATGTAGCGGGCGTTGTCTCCGTGTTGGCGAGTGGCGTAGGTGTCTTCGATAGGCTTTAGCATCCAGTCTGCGACGGGCTGCAGGCTAATCAGAAAAAGCACCAGCCAGCTGGCCGTGAGTAACCCTTTGGCCGTTTTTTGCCAGCGGGTAAACCACAGCAGTGCCAGAGCCACGCCCATGGTTAACAGCAGGAATGGCAGGGGAAGCAGCAGCCCGCCAATGATTTTTTTCAGTATAAAAAGCATGAAATTCGGATCCTTTTTAACCATCCAGCAGGTAAACCCCCGTGATATTACACCAGATGGGTTCATTCTCGTCCCGCCTGTGCCAAAATAGCGGTTTTGTCAGATGACCTCTTTTGCCACGGAGCTGTACCCATGGGTGACCGCAATTTTGACGATATTGCCGAGAAGTTTTCGCACAATATCTATGGCACAACCAAAGGCCAGTTGCGGCAGGCGATTCTCTGGCAGGATCTGGATGCTTTTCTGGCGACACAGCCCGCAACCTTAAAGGTGTTGGACGCCGGCGGTGGGGAGGGGCAAACGGCCACCCGTTTTGCTGAGCGGGGGCATGAGGTCGTGCTTTGCGATGTGTCCGCCGAAATGATTGCGCGTGCAAAAATGCTCGCTCAGGAGAAAGGTGTGAGCGACAACATGCATTTTGTACAATCTGCCGCTCAGGATATGGCTCAACATTTGGAAAGCCCGGTTGATCTGATATTGTTTCATGCGGTGCTTGAGTGGGTCACCGATCCTCAGGCCGTGCTAAAAGCGCTTTGGGATTGTTTGCGTCCCGGCGGCACTTTGTCGCTAATGTTCTACAATGCAAACGGCCTGCTGATGCGAAACATGTTTGTCGGAAACTTCGAATATGTACTGCAGGGGATGAAAAAAAATAAGCGCAAAACCCTTTCGCCCGACAATCCGCTGCAGCCAGAACAGGTTTATCACTGGCTGGAGCAAATTGGCTGGCAAATTACCGGTAAAACCGGCGTGCGGGTGTTTCACGATTACCTGCGAGATAAACACAAACAACGAGATGGTTTTGACGATTTGCTGACGCTGGAGACGCGTTATTGTCGGCAGGAGCCGTTTATCAGTCTCGGCCGCTATATTCACGTAACCGCGTTTAAGCCGCAGAGCCAAGGATAAATTATGAGTGATTTTTCCCAGACAGTGCCTGAACTGGTTGCCTGGGCCAGGAAAAATGATTTTTCGATCTCGCTGCCGACGGAGCGCCTGACGTTTTTGCTGGCCGTGGCCACCTTAAACGGCGAGCGCCTTGATGGCGAGCTGAGCGAGGGAGAGCTGATTGATGCGTTTCGTCACGTCAGCGATGGTTTTGAACAAACGAGCGAAACCATCAGCGTGCGCGCGAACAACGCCATCAACGATATGGTCCGTCAGCGTTTGCTCAATCGTTTTGTCAGCGAGCTAACCGAAGGCAATGCCATTTATCGCCTGACGCCTCTGGGGATTGGCATCACTGACTACTACATTCGCCAGCGTGAGTTTTCCACGCTGCGTCTGTCTATGCAGCTTTCTATCGTTGCGGGCGAGCTTAAGCGCGCCGCTGATGCGGCCGATGAAGATGGCGATGAATTTCACTGGCACCGCAATGTTTATGCGCCGCTCAAATATTCCGTAGCGGAGATTTTCGACAGTATCGATCTTACCCAGCGCATTATGGACGAGCAGCAGCAGCAGGTAAAAGATGACATTGCCCAACTGCTGAACAAAGACTGGCGGGCGGCGATTTCAAGCTGTGAACTGCTGTTGTCAGAGACATCCGGCACGCTACGTGAACTGCAGGATACGCTCGAAGCCGCGGGGGATAAGCTGCAGGCCAACCTGTTGCGCGTTCAGGACTCAACCCTGGGGCGCGACGATCTTCACTTTGTAGACCGCCTTGTGTTCGACCTGCAAAGCAAACTCGACCGCATTATCAGCTGGGGCCAGCAGGCTATTGACCTGTGGATTGGCTACGACCGCCACGTGCATAAATTTATCCGTACCGCTATCGATATGGATAAAAACCGCGTCTTTGCTCAGCGTCTGCGCCAGTCGGTGCAAAGCTACTTCGATGCGCCATGGGCGCTGACCTACTCCAGCGCCGATCGCCTGCTGGATATGCGTGACGAAGAGATGGCACTGCGGGATGAAGAGGTCACCGGCGAGTTGCCAAGTGAACTCGAGTTTGAAGAATTTAACGAAATTCGTGAACAGCTGGCGGCGCTGATTGAAGCGGCGCTGCAGGTCTACAAAACCCAACAAGCTCCTCTTGATTTGGGCGTTGTGGTACGTGACTACCTCGTGCAATACCCGCGCGCGCGTCACTTCGACGTGGCGCGTATTGTTGTAGACCAGGCGGTGCGTCTGGGCGTAGCGGAAGCGGATTTCACAGGATTGCCGGCTAAGTGGCAAACCATTAACGATTACGGAGCCAAGGTACAGGCGCATGTCATCAACAAATATTGAACAAGTGATGCCGGTTAAACTGGCACAGGCGCTGGCTAACCCTCTTTTTCCTGCGCTCGACAGC
Organism: Cedecea sp. AS113; assembly: GCF_037152415.1. Lineage (NCBI taxonomy): Bacteria > Pseudomonadati > Pseudomonadota > Gammaproteobacteria > Enterobacterales > Enterobacteriaceae > Cedecea > Cedecea sp. AS113. The sequence goes on along the minus strand of NZ_JBBCMI010000011.1, from coordinate 57,010 downwards.
CAGCTGCGCGCCGGGCGTCATATTGGCCTCGAAGAGCTGGACAACCACGCCTTCTTGATGGATTTCCAGGAATATCTGGAAGAGTTTTACGCGCGCTATAACGTGGAACTCATCCGTGCGCCAGAAGGATTTTTCTATCTGCGTCCACGTTCCACCACGCTAATCCCTCGTTCTGTGCTCTCCGAGCTGGATATGATGGTAGGCAAAATTCTGTGCTACCTCTACCTCAGCCCGGAACGCCTGGCCAACGAAGGGATCTTCACCCAGCAGGAGCTTTATGACGAGCTGCTAACGCTGGCGGATGAAAACAAGCTGCTGAAGCTGGTGAACAACCGCTCCACCGGGTCCGACCTTGACCGACAAAAGCTGCAGGAGAAAGTGCGTGCTTCACTGACTCGCCTGCGCCGTCTCGGCATGATCTGGTTTATGGGCCACGACAGCAGTAAATTCCGCATCACCGAATCGGTCTTCCGCTTCGGCGCCGATGTGCGCACCGGCGATGACCCGCGCGAAGCTCAGCTGCGCATGATTCGCGACGGCGAAGCCATGGCGGTCGAAAGTCGCCTGCAGCTCAATGATGAGAGCGATGAGCCACAACCAGGACTGGATAACGCGGAGGATGAACAAGAATGATTGAACGCGGAAAATTTCGCTCGCTGACGCTGGTTAACTGGAACGGTTTCTTCGCGCGTACCTTCGATCTCGATGAGCTGGTCACCACGCTTTCCGGGGGCAACGGGGCGGGTAAGTCCACCACTATGGCGGCTTTCGTCACGGCGCTTATCCCGGACTTAACCTTGCTGCACTTCCGTAACACCACGGAGGCGGGGGCCACCTCAGGCTCTCGCGATAAAGGTCTTCACGGCAAGCTGAAAGCCGGCGTGTGTTACTCCACGCTGGACGTCATCAACTCGCGCCATCAGCGCGTTGTGGTGGGGGTTCGTCTGCAGCAGGTCGCAGGGCGCGACCGTAAAGTCGATATTAAACCCTTTGCAATTCAGGGCTTGCCAACCTCGATTCAGCCGACGCAGTTACTGACTGAAACGCTGAATGAACGTCAGGCTCGCGTACTCAGCCTGCAGGAGCTTAAGGATAAAGTTGAAGCCATTGAAGGCGTGCAGTTCAAACAGTTCAACTCCATTACCGACTACCACTCGCTGATGTTCGATCTGGGCATTGTTGCCCGTCGCCTGCGCAGCGCCGCAGACCGTAGCAAATACTATCGCCTGATTGAAGCCTCGCTGTACGGCGGTATTTCCAGCGCGATCACCCGTTCCCTGCGTGATTACCTGCTGCCGGAAAACGGCGGCGTGCGTAAAGCCTTCCAGGACATGGAAGCGGCGCTGCGTGAAAACCGCATGACGCTGGAAGCGATTCGCGTCACCCAGTCCGACCGTGATTTGTTTAAGCACTTAATCTCGGAAGCGACTGACTATGTGGCGGCAGACTACATGCGCCACGCCAACGAACGACGTATCCACCTGGATAAAGCGCTGGAATTTCGTCGCGAACTGTTGATTAGCCGCCAGCAGCTGGCCGCCGAACAATATAAGCACGTTGATATGGCGCGCGAGCTGGGTGAACACAGCGGTGCGGAAGGCGATCTGGAAACGGATTACCAGGCCGCAAGCGATCACCTGAATCTGGTGCAAACGGCGATTCGCCAGCAGGAAAAGATCGAGCGCTACGAAGCTGACCTCGACGAGCTGCAAATTCGTCTTGAAGAGCAAAATGAGATCGTTGCCGAAGCGCACGAGCAGCAGGAAGAAAACGAGGCCCGGGCCGAAGCCGCCGAGCTGGAAGTGGATGAGCTGAAGAGTCAGCTTGCCGATTATCAGCAGGCGCTGGATGTGCAGCAGACCCGTGCGATTCAGTATCAGCAGGCGCTTCAGGCGCTGGAGCGTGCTCGTGAGCTTTGCCATCTGCCGGATTTAACCGCCGACAGCGCAGATGAATGGCTGGACACTTTCAAAGCGAAAGAGATCGAGGCAACCGACAAGCTGCTGTCTCTTGAACAGAAAATGAGCGTAGCTCAGGCGGCGCATAGCCAGTTCGAACATGCTTACCAACTGGTAACGGCGATCAGTGGCCCGGTGAGCCGCAGCGAAGCCTGGGACACCGCGCGTGAATTACTGCGCGACAGTAGCAACCAGCGCCATCTGGCCGAACAGGTCCAGCCGCTGCGTATGCGCCTCAACGAGCTGGAACAGCGCCTGCGAGAACAGCAGGAAGCTGAGCGCTTGCTCGCTGACTTCTGTAAACGCCAGGGCAAACAGTTCGATCCGGAAGAGCTTGAAGCGCTGCATGAGGAGCTGGAAGAGCGCATCGGCGCGCTGCAGCAAACCGTAGCCGAAGCAAGCGAGCAGCGCATGGCGCTGCGTCAGGAACTGGAACAAATTCAGGCCAGCATCAAAACGCTGAACCTGCGCGCGCCAAGATGGATTGCGGCGCAAACCAGCCTGACTCAGCTGTGCGAGCAAAGCGGCGAGCAGTTCGAAGCCAGCCAGCAGGTGACTGAGTACATGCAGCAACTGCTGGAGCGCGAGCGCGAATCCACCGTTGAGCGTGACGAAGTCGGGGCGCGTAAACGTGCCGTAGATGACGAAATTGAACGCCTCAGCCAGCCTGGCGGTGCCGAAGACCCGCGCCTCAACGCGCTGGCCGAACGTTTTGGCGGCGTGCTGCTGTCTGAAATTTATGACGATATCGGTCTCGAAGATGCACCGTACTTCTCCGCGCTGTATGGTCCATCCCGTCACGCCATCGTGGTGCCCGATCTTTCTTTAGTACGCGAACAGCTGGAAAATCTGGAAGATTGCCCGGAAGACCTGTACCTGATTGAAGGGGACCCGTCTTCGTTCGATGACAGCGTGTTTACCGTTGAAGAGATGGGTACGGCGGTACTCGTCAAAACCGCTGAACGCCAGTGGCGCTATTCGCGTCTGCCGGAGCTGCCGCTGTTTGGCCGTGCCGCGCGTGAAAACCGCCTTGAAGCGCTGCATAACGAACGTGAGTCACTGGCCGAGCGCTTCGCCACGCTTTCTTTCGATGTGCAGAAAAACCAGCGCCTGCACCAGTCGTTTAGCCGCTTTATCGGCCAGCATCTGGGCGTGGCGTTTGAAGACGATCCTGAGGCGGAAATTCGCCACCTCAACAGCCGTCGCGGCGAGATTGAGCGGGCGATCAACAACCACGAAAATGACAATCAGCAGCAGCGCCAGCAGTTTGAGCAGGCAAAAGAGGGCGTGGCCCAGCTTAACCGCCTGTTGCCGCGCATTAGCCTGCTGAATGACGAAACGCTGGCCGATCGCTGCGATGAAATCCAGGAGCGCCTGGATGAAGCCGAAGAATCCGCTCGCTTTATTCACCAGCACGGCAACCAGTTAATCAAACTGGAAGGCGTTGCCAGCGTGCTGCAGAGCGACCCTGAACAGTTCGAGCAGCTTAAAGACGACTACGCTCACGCGCAGCAAATACAGCGTGATGCACGTCAGCGCGCGTTTGCGCTGACCGAAGTCGTGCAGCGTCGCGCCCACTTCAGCTACAGCGATTCTGCCGCTATGCTGGACGGCAACAGCGACCTGAATGAGAAGCTGCGCCAGCGTCTGGAACAGGCTGAAGTGGAGCGGACGCGTTCCCGTGAAGCGCTGCGCCAGCATGCCCAGCAGCTGGGTCAGTACAACCAGCTTCTGGCGTCGCTGAAAAGTTCGTTTGATACCAAAAAAGAACTGCTGACGGATCTGCATAAAGAGCTGCAGGATATCGGCGTTCGTGCAGATACCGGGGCTGAGGAAAGAGCACGCGCGCGCCGCGATGAGCTGCATACCGCGCTCAGCAACAACCGCTCGCGCCGTAATCAGCTTGAGAAGCAGCTGACTTACTGCGAAGCGGAGATGAACAACCTGACCCGCAAGCTGAAGCAGCTGGAGCGTAGTTACTTTGAAATGCGCGAGCAGGTTGTGACGGCGAAAGCAGGCTGGTGCGCGGTCATGCGTATGGTGAAAGACAACGGCGTTGAGCGCCGCCTGCATCGTCGTGAGCTGGCTTATCTCTCCGGGGACGATCTGCGCTCCATGTCGGATAAGGCGTTGGGTGCACTGCGCCTGGCGGTGGCCGACAACGAACATCTGCGTGACGTGCTTCGTCTGTCGGAAGATCCTAAGCGCCCTGAACGTAAGATTCAGTTCTTCGTCGCGGTTTATCAGCATCTGCGCGAGCGTATTCGCCAGGACATCATTCGTACCGACGATCCGGTTGAAGCCATCGAGCAGATGGAAATCGAACTGAGTCGCCTGACGGAAGAGCTGACTTCACGCGAGCAGAAACTGGCGATCAGCTCCCGCAGCGTGGCGAACATCATTCGCAAGACGATCCAGCGCGAGCAGAACCGTATTCGCATGCTCAACCAGGGCCTGCAAAGCGTCTCCTTCGGTCAGGTGAAGAGCGTTCGTCTGAACGTCAACGTGCGCGAGGCTCACGCAACGCTGCTGAACGTACTTTCCGAGCAGCATGAGCAGCATCAGGATCTGTTCAACAGCAATCGTCTGACCTTCTCCGAAGCGTTGGCGAAGCTTTATCAGCGCCTTAACCCGCAGATCGACATGGGCCAGCGCACGCCGCAGACCATCGGCGAAGAGCTGCTGGATTACCGTAACTACCTGGAAATGGAAGTTGAGGTAAACCGTGGTTCAGACGGCTGGCTGCGTGCAGAGAGCGGGGCGTTGTCCACCGGGGAAGCTATCGGGACCGGGATGTCTATCCTGGTGATGGTTGTTCAGAGCTGGGAAGATGAGTCGCAGCGCCTGCGTGGGAAAGACATTTCCCCTTGCCGCCTGCTGTTCCTGGACGAAGCTGCGCGACTGGATGCCAAGTCCATCGCCACGCTGTTTGAGCTGTGTGAACGTCTGGAAATGCAATTAATTATTGCGGCTCCAGAAAACATCAGCCCGGAAAAAGGCACCACCTATAAGCTGGTGCGTAAGGTCTTCCAGAACAGCGAGCACGTTCACGTTGTTGGCCTGCGTGGCTTTGCGGCTCCGGCGCTGCCAGAGCCGCAGCAGGGTTCGGAAACGGCTGACGCCTCGTAAACCAGCGCTACTGGATACGATATTATCAAGCGGGCTAAGGCCCGCTTTTTCTTTGTCGCGAACAGTCTTAATCTTTAATTTTCTTTACATTTTGTCAGGCAAATGGTTTTTACTGTTTATATACTAGTGGTGAATACTTCCCGCCTTTGACGGTGAGCACAGTAATAAACAGGGGGCAAGGGATGTTGCTTAGAAAAGCTAAAGATTTTCGATTATCGGCAGTCGGTTACTGCCTGGCGCTCAGTTTCGCTCCGCTGTTTGTGGCCAAGGCCGACGAGCCTGCCGTCGTTCCCTCCGACAGTTCTGCTTTCCAGACCGATCGGCCCACGGAACTCAATCAGCCTTTGGCGCAGTCTACGGCGACGGCCACGATGGCCGGAACTTTGCCAACAAACACCTCCACGATGTCGGCGGCACAAAGCCGGTCGCAGCTTATTGCGGGCCTGCCTGCGGGCTACACGCCGGTTTATCTCAACGCCCTGTCGGCCTTCTATGCTGCGCGTGACATGAAGCCGATGTGGGAAAACCGCGATGCGGTTAAAGCCTTTCAGCAACAGCTGGCGGAAGTGGCCATTGCCGGAATACAGCCGCAGTTTAACCAGTGGGTTGAGCTGTTGACCGATCCCGCAGTGACCGGTATGGCACGCGATGTGGTGCTTTCCGACGCCATGATGGGTTACCTGCAGTTCGTTTCGGGCATCCCGATTGACGGCAATCGCTGGCTTTATAGCAGCACGCCTTACAAGTTAAAAACGCCGCCCCTGTCGGTGATTAACCAGTGGCAGGTCGCCGTTGATCAGGGTTCTCTGGTGAACTTTATCGACAGCCTTGCGCCTCAGCATCCGCAGTATGCCCAGCTGCATCAGTCGCTGATTCATCTGTTGGCTGATACCCGTCCGTGGCCGCAGATGGCCGGCAAAGAGACCTTAAGACCAGGGCAGTGGAGTAACGATGTGGGGGCGCTGAGAGAAATTCTTGCCCGAACCGGCATGCTTCAGGACAAGCCATCGGGGGTGACCAGCGTGGCTGATGTCACCGTAAGCCCGTCCGCGATTAACGTCGAGGACGCGTCTCCTCAGGCTGGCAAGAAAAAATCTCAGGTTGCCGCCCGCGGCGTTTATAGCCGAGATCTGGTCGATGGCGTGAAACGCTTCCAGCAATGGCAAGGGTTAGGCTCGGACGGTGCGATTGGCCAACTGACGCGCGACTGGCTTAACGTCACGCCTCAGCAGCGTGCAGCCCTGGTAGCATTGAATATTCAACGTTTACGCCTGCTGCCGGACAAACTTGAAACCGGCATTATGGTGAACATTCCTAACTATTCGCTGGTGTATTACCTCAACGGCAATGAAGCCCTGGCTTCTCGCGTTATCGTTGGGCGTCCGGATCGTAAAACCCCGATGATGAGCAGCGCGCTGAACAACGTTGTGGTTAACCCACCGTGGAACGTGCCGCCAACGCTGGCGCGAAAAGATATTTTGCCAAAGGTTCGCCAGAATCCGGGTTACCTGGAACAGCACGGCTATAGCGTGATTCGCGGCTGGAGCAACAATGCGGAGATGATCGATCCGTGGCGCGTAGACTGGTCGACGATCACCGAGAATAATCTGCCGTTCCGCTTCCAGCAGAAGCCCGGCACGCAGAACTCGCTTGGGCGCTACAAGTTCAATATGCCGAGTTCTGACGCCATCTACCTGCACGACACGCCCAATCATAACCTCTTCCAGAAGGATGCAAGGGCGCTGAGTTCAGGCTGTGTACGCGTCAACAAGGCGTCTGAGCTGGCAAATATGCTGTTGCAGGATGCCGGATGGAATGATTCCCGTATATCCAGTACCTTGCAGGAAGGGAACACTAAATACGTCAATATCCGTCATAACATTCCGGTTAATCTGTACTATCTGACCGCTTTTGTCGGAAAAGATGGCCGCACCGAATTTCGTACAGATATTTACAATTATGATCTCACCGCGCGATCTGGCGCACAAAACCTCGCAAAAGCCGGGTTATTAATCCGCTAAACGCAACATTTCTAATGAATTAGTGGTCGTAGAAAATGTAAAACGCAGCCGGGCCCTCTGCAGGGCCCGCCGTTGCTGGGTTTTATCGTGCCTTGACTCCCCGGATTCGGGCAGCTATGGTGCGATGGCTGTGCGCAAAAGTGCATATTAAACCATCATTTTATTACCTGTAGACCTGGATATCATGGACAAATTTGACGCTAATCGCCGCAAGCTACTGGCTTTGGGGGGCGTGGCTTTCGGTGCCGCTCTCATGCCTTTGCCGTCGTTTGCCACCCTCTCGACACCACGCCCGCGTATTTTGACTCTCAATAACCTGCATACTGGAGAGTCACTGAAAGCTGAGTTTTTTGATGGCAGAGGCTATATTCAGGATGAATTAGCAAGACTTAATCATTTCTTCCGGGACTACCGGGCGAACAAGATTAAATCCATCGATCCTTCCCTGTTCGACCAACTCTATCGCCTGCAGGGGCTTTTGGGGACTAACAAACCGGTCCAGCTGGTTTCCGGCTACCGTTCCATCGACACCAATAATGAACTCCGTGCTCACAGCCGCGGTGTGGCGAAAAAAAGCTACCACACTAAAGGCCAGGCGATGGATTTCCATATTGAAGGCGTTTCGTTAAGCAATATTCGCAAAGCAGCATTATCTATGCGGGCAGGTGGTGTAGGATACTACCCCAGCAGCGACTTTGTGCATATTGATACCGGGCCGGTAAGGCACTGGTAAAACAACGGAATCCGGCTTTGTTGTCGGTAATGGAGCAGCATGAACTATCACATTATTCCGGTCACGGCTTTTGCCCAGAACTGTTCTCTTATTTGGTGCGAGGAAACGCAGCAGGCGGCGCTGGTGGATCCCGGCGGCGATGCGGCGCGCATTAAGCAAGAAGTGGCGCAAAAAGGCGTGCAGATTAGCCAAATTCTGTTGACGCATGGTCATCTCGATCACGTCGGCGCGGCGGCTGAGCTGGCGGCACATTACGGCGTGCCCGTTGTGGGGCCGGAAAAAGAAGATGAGTTCTGGCTGCAGGGACTGCCGCAGCAAAGCCGGATGTTTGGCCTCGACGAGTGTCAGCCTTTGACGCCGGACCGCTGGTTAAACGAAGGGGAATGTGTTTCCGTAGGGAATGTAACTTTACAGGTGTTGCATTGTCCGGGGCATACGCCTGGTCATATCGTTTTCTTCGATGCGGCCTCTCGTTTACTGGTTTCGGGCGATGTTATCTTTAAAGGCGGAGTGGGGCGCAGCGATTTCCCGCGTGGTGACCATGCGGCGTTGATTGATTCGATCAAACGTAAGCTGCTGCCGCTGGGGGATGATGTGACCTTTATTCCCGGCCACGGCCCAATGTCTACGCTGGGCTATGAACGCCTGCATAATCCGTTTTTGCAGGATGAGCAGCCGGTCTGGTAAAACGGGTTTCCAATAAACAAAGAGCCGCTTATGCGGCTCTTTTACTATGCGTGGTGATTACAGCACGGCAACGATGGCTTCGCACAGTGGCGCCATGTTATCCGGCGTCATGCCCGCCACGTTAACGCGGCCAGATGCGACGGCGTAAACGCCAAACTCTTCACGCAGGCGGAGAACCTGTTCTTTGGTCAGGCCGCTGAACGAGAACATCCCGTTCTGGTTAATGATGAAGCTGAAGTCGCGGTTGGCGCCTTTCTCCTGCAGGGTATTCACAAACAGCTGACGCATGCGGTGAATGCGCTGACGCATATCGGTCAACTCTTGTTCCCACATGGTACGCAGCGCGTCGTTGCTCAGAATAGTCGCCACAACGGAGGCACCGTGTGCCGGTGGGTTGGAGTAGTTGGCACGAATAACCGATTTCACCTGGCTGAATGAACGGTCAGCGGTGTCGGCATCGGCGGCAACCAGTGTGAATGCACCCACGCGTTCGTTATACAAACCGAAGTTCTTGGAGTAGGAGCTGGCCACCAGCAGTTCTTTGTGGCCGGCTGCGAAAAGACGCAGGCCTTCGGCATCTTCTTCCAGACCACGAGCAAAGCCCTGGTAAGCAAAGTCAAACAGCGGCAGCCAGCCTTTGGCCAGCGACATCTCCGCCAGCGTTTTCCACTGGTCGGCGGTAGGATCGATCCCGGTTGGGTTATGGCAGCAGCCGTGGAACAGCACCACGTCGCCGGCTTCCGCCGCCTGCAGGCTGGCCACCAGGCCATCAAAGTCCAGGCTGTGATTTTCCGCATCATAGTAGGCGTACTCTTTCACTTCCAGGCCAGCGGCGTTAAACACGCTTTTGTGGTTAGGCCAGCTTGGGTTACTCACCCAGACGCGTTTTGCTGAGGTGTTTTTCGCCAGGAAATCAGCGGCAACGCGCAGCGCACCGGTCCCGCCTGGGGTTTGCGCCGTACGGGCGCGTTTGTCGGCAATAAGCGCGTTGTTTTTACCGAACAGCAGCTCTTGCGTGCAGCGGCCAAACTCTGGAATACCATCAATGCCCAGATAGTTTTTGGTGGTCTCATTTTCCAGCAGATAAAGTTCAGCTTTCTTCACGCTGGTCAGGACAGGGGTTTTACCGGTTTCGTCCTTATAGACCCCGATGCCGAGGTTAATTTTGGTTGGACGGTCGTCGGCGCGAAACAGGTCAGCCAGACCAAGAATAGGATCGGCAGGGGCAGCGGTAATGTTCTCAAACATGACGGGTTCCATTAGTGATATCGGGGGAAATCGCTTTCAGGTTAACTGCAGTTTTACGAATTGCCAACCGTTTGCGACAAAAAGAGACGGTTAGCGATAACATCGGGTTTATTCTACTTTTTTGCCATAAAAAAACAGGGCCGAAGCCCTGTTTTTAAACATTTCAGACAAACAAATGGCTGAAATTAGAACTGGTAAACGATACCAACCGCAACGGTGTCGTCGTCGCTCAGGCCCAGCTTGTTGTTTTTGTCCAGCTGGTTAATCTGGTAGTCAACGTAGGTAGACATGTTTTTGTTGAAGTAGTAGGTTGCGCCGATATCAATGTAGTTGATGTAGTCTTCGCTGCCGATACCTTCAACATCTTTCGCTTTAGATTTGTAGTAAGCGATGGATGGACGCAGACCGAAATCGAACTGGTACTGTGCCACAACGGAGAAGTCCTGAGTTTTGTTCAGGTAGCCTTTTGTGCCGTTGATTTTCAGACGAGTTGCGTTGTGGGTTTCACCGTACAGCGCGGCCAGGTAGATGTTGTTCGCGTCATATTTCAGGCCGGTTGCCCACTGCTCAGCTTTACCGTTGCCGTTGCCGTATTTCAGGTTGTTCTGCGTTGCCAGACGGTTAGCCGCGCCGTATGCGCCGACAACACCGAAACCATCAGCGGTGTAGCTCGCGGAGGTCGCCCAGCCGTCACCGTTTGAACGGATGACATCGTCAGTGCTGTTGTTTCCACGATCGTTTTTACCCAGGTACTGAACGCCGAAGTCCAGACCGTCAACCAGGCCGAAGAAGCTGTGGTTACGGTAAGTGGCCAGGCCACCGTTACGACCGGAGAAGAAGTTGTCGCTTGCGCCAGTATCGCCACCGAACTCTGGCAGCATGTCGGTCACGCCGATTGCGTCGTAAACCAGGCCGTAGTTACGACCGTAGTCGAAGGAGCCTGCGTCACCGAATTTCAGACCTGCGAAGGCCAGACGGGTTTTATTACCAGCCTGAGAGTCAGAACCGCCCTCAGAGTTGCTGCCGCTGAATTGATATTCCCACTGGCCGTAACCGGTCAGCTGGCTGTTGATCTGGGTTTCGCCTTTGAAGCCCAGACGAGCGTAAGTCTGGTCACCGGTGCCATTTGGGCCGTCGGTTTTACCGAAATAGTGCAGACCTACAGCTTTGCCGTACAGGTCTACTTTATTGCCGTCTTTGTTATAGATTTCTGCAGCGTTAGCTGCACCGGCTACCAGCAGAGCAGGGATAACCACTGCCAGAATATTGCGCTTCATCATTATTTATTACCCTCATTGTGGTTTTTATGGACACCTGCCACTGCCGTCAATAATTCTTTACGGAACTATTGATGATAGTTTGGTGTCTTTCTGTATCTGTCTGGCATCTTTCCATCCATGAAACCGTTTCGCTAGCCTGAAAGTGCTACAAATGCGCACATTGAGTTTCAAAAAGAAAATATGTGTAACTAAGTATTAATTTCAGGGAACTTTGTGAACCATTTCAAATTTCATTCTTAGCGCAACAAAAATGCTTCGTTTGTTAACATATATATATGAATTACTTATGTTTAATCCGCATAAGCTTAATGGGTGGGGGTTTTTTGTTCACATTTGTTCATTTTTTGACTTGTTTTTGGATGTCCAGATGTCTGTGTGAAAAGTGAACGATTGTGCTATGCCCAGCACCGATTTGAAATGCGAGCAAACTTAAGCGCAATTTTTGTTAAAGAGTGTGAGATAGAAACAGTTGGTAACCGGGCAGTCGGGAATGGAGGTTGAAATTGACGTTTGCTTAATGAGCGTTGAAGAAAATAGACCTTTTATTCTCAAATGTAAAAAAGGCCAGCGAAAAGCTGGCCTTTGGTTTTGTTGGCTTAGAAGCTGGCGTTACGTGGGGTTCGTGGGAACGGAATCACGTCGCGCACGTTCTGAACGCCGGTAACATAGGCGATCAGACGCTCAAAGCCCAGGCCGAAACCGGAATGCGGCACGGTGCCGTAGCGGCGTAGGTCGCGGTACCACCAGTAATCTTCTTTATTCAGACCCATTTCAGCCATGCGCGCATCCAGCACATCCAGACGTTCTTCACGCTGGGAACCACCGATGATTTCACCGATGCCTGGCGCCAGGACGTCCATCGCGGCAACGGTCTTACCGTCCTCGTTAAGGCGCATATAGAAAGCTTTGATGTCTTTCGGGTAGTTTTTCACCACCACCGGTGCCTTGAAGTGCTGCTCGGCCAGGTAACGCTCGTGCTCGGAGGAGAGATCGACGCCCCAGTAAACCGGGTTTTCGAACTTATGCCCACAGTTCAGCAAGATGTCGACCGCATCGGTGTAGTTCACCTGCGCGAAGTCTGCGGAGATGAAACGTTCGAGACGCTCAATGGCCTCTTTGTCCACGCGCTCGGCAAAGAACTTCATGTCATCCATGCGTTCTTCCAGAACAGCCTTAAAGACGTACTTGAGCATCGCTTCGGCCAGACCGGCAACGTCGTCCAGATCGGCAAAGGCGACTTCCGGTTCCAGCATCCAGAATTCCGCCAGGTGGCGGCTGGTGTTGGAGTTTTCCGCGCGGAAGGTTGGCCCGAAGGTATAAACTTTGGACAGCGCGCTCGCGTAGGTTTCGCCGTTCAGCTGGCCGGAAACGGTCAGGAAGGCTTCTTTCCCGAAGAAGTCTTTATCAAAATCGACTTTGCCTTCTGCGGTGCGAGGCAGGTTTTCCAGATCCAGCGTTGAAACGCGGAACATCTCACCAGCACCTTCGGTGTCCGAAGCGGTGATCAGCGGAGTAGAGACCCAGAAATAACCGTTTTCATGGAAGAAGCGATGCAGCGCCTGAGCCAGCGTGTGACGAACGCGAGCCACGGCACCAATCATGTTGGTACGCGGACGCAGGTGAGCAACTTCGCGGAGGTATTCGATGCTGTGGCGTTTGGCCGCCATCGGGTAAGTATCCGGATCGTCAACCCAGCCGGTCACTTCAACTTTGGTAGCCTGAAGTTCGAATGCCTGGCCCTGGCCCTGAGACTCGACCACCTTGCCGGTCACAATCACGGAGCAGCCGGTGGTCAGGCGCAGCACGTCTTCATTGTAATTGGGCAGAGAATTATTAATGACGGCCTGTACAGGATCAAAGCAGGAACCGTCGTAGACGGCGAGGAAGGAGATACCAGCTTTTGAATCTCTTCGAGTACGTACCCACCCGCGCACGGTGACTTCGCTGTCAACGGCGGCACGGCCCTGGAGTACGTCGGCTACAGGCACAACGCTCATAGTTTTCTCTCTATTAAATGGTCAATGACAAAAAAAATAGTAACCCACAGATGGGGGTTATCTATGTTACCTGTCGCGCGCCATCAGACAAGCAGAATTCGCGTTGCTGATGAAGAAATAAAGGAATGAGAGAAGGGCGGTGAATAGCGAAGCGGCTATTCACCGATTATCGCTGAATCAGCTGGCTTTTTTAACCAGCGGAAGGTCAAAGGCTTTGCGCAGTGCCCGAACAAAGGCTTTGTCGTGGCATATGGTTTTTCCCGGGCTATCCGAAAGCTTAGCCACCGGCTTACCGTTGCACTCCACGAGCTTAATCACGATGTTCAGCGGCTTAACCTGCGGAATGTCGCAGGTCAGGCGGGTGCCGATACCAAAGCTGAGGTTAACCCGGGATGAGAAGCGGCGGTACAGCTCCACGGCTTTGTTTAAATCCAGGTTATCGGAAAATACCAACACTTTGCTTAACGGATCGATACCCAGCTTCTGGTAGTGGGCAATGGCTTTTTCTCCCCACTCAACCGGGTCACCTGAATCGTGGCGTAGCCCCTGGTAGCGCGTGGCAAACTCCTTGCCGAAATCACGCAGGAAGGCATCCATGGTGATGCAGTCAGTCAGGGCTATTCCTAGCTGGTCGGGATATTCGTCCAGCCAGGCCTGCAGCGCCGCGCGCTGGCTGTTAGCCAGGTCCGGGCTTATCTGCTGATGCGCCTGGAACCACTCGTGGGCCTGGGTGCCCATCGGCGTAAGATCAAGCCGGCGGGCCAGATCGTAGTTGCTGGTGCCGATAAACCACGGCTCCTGCTTGAGGCGCTCGACAATCGCCTGCTGCACTTCCCGAGAGAAACGGCGGCGGGTGCCGAAGTCCATCAGGCGGAAATGGGAAAGATCCAGCCCGGCGGTCAGCGTGTTAAATTCCTGCAGCTTAGTTTCCAGGTGATCCAGCGCCATTTTTGGCGTCACGCCGGGGGCGCGATGCTGGTGAACGACTTCACTGATTACCGCCAGCAGGGGAACTTCCCACATGATGACTTCCCGCCAGGGGCCGCTTAGGCGGATATCCAGGTGACCATGATTATTGGTCACCTGAACCTGAGCAGGGTCATAGCGGAAGTCACGCAGCCAGTCGAGGTAATCGGCTTTGAAAAAGGGCAGGCTTTTCAGCCAGTGAAATTCTTCGTCGCTGAGGCGCAGGTGCTGCATAGCCGCGACCTGCTCACGAATAGCCTCGGCATGAATGCCCAGCAGGTCGTCGCCGCGGCAGCGGAATTCCGCTGCGACATTTACGTCGTAATAGCGGTGATAAACCGCTTGCTGCATATGAAGCTTGTAGGCGTCAGTATCCAGAAGCGTTTGCAAAATCGGGGAAGCGTGTCGTGTCATGGCGCGTTTCAGCATCCTCTCACAGGAGCGTTTCCATCAGTCCGGGCAAATTAAGACGCGGGAGTATACCCTGATTATCTGTTTATTGAAGCAGGATCACAACAATAGGGGGGCAGCCTCTGGAGGGGTTTATGGCGTGATTAACGCCATAATACAGTTCAATGCATTGAATTAAATGGTGTTTAGAGTACTAAACAAAACGTGCGACATCCTTTTCTCGGTGAAATCACCGGCGGCGAATGGCCGCCGATGTTGACTGGCAGCTAACGAATGCGAAGACTGCCGTTCTCCGCTTTTTCACGCAGAGTGTGATTCAGCGATTGAAGTTGCTCGAGCGTCATCCTGCCCATATTCGTTGTGCCCGACCCCAGCAGCGCGTGACTGAATCTGGCGAGTGCGGATGCATCCAGATACAGCGCCTTCAGCCCGTGCTGTTTTTTTTCATTCGGGGTTGGGTTGATACGAATCAGCGCGTCTTTCGGTAACGCGACGTTTTGTACCTTACAGGCAAGCGTGAGCGTGGCAAGATCGGCCAGGGATTTCACTTCAATTTCTTTGAGCTTGCCGCCGTTAGCTGTCCCGCTCAGGGGATGGTTTTCAGCCTGGTAGTTAAACATCGAGGCGGTGTTGCTCAACGAATTATGGATGGTATGGGTTTTCAGGTTGTTCACTTTACTGAAGCCAAACACCAGCGGCAGGGTTTGCCCATCGTTGAGCAGATTCAGGAACGGTAATTTTCCGCCGATCATTTCATTTTCAATGCGCTTAAAGGCGCTACCGATCAGTTTCCGCGTTTGTTCCCCGGAAGGCGGGTGGCTGTTATCCACGAATTTGATATGCGCCGGGACGCCGGTTTGCTGCAGGATTTGCTCCGGCGTTTCCTTTTTTAGGCGATAGCCGTTATTCGACAAAAGACGCACCAGGCTGTCATACACCGCCTCTTCCAGATTATTGCTGCTTTTTAGCGTCAGCGTTGAGGCCGGGAAATGGCTGGCAGAAGAAGCATGATTGATGGCTTTGCTCAGCACGTACAGGTTCGAGCGCGTCTCCACCGTGGTGGGCTTGATGCCCAGTCCTTTGGCGTACACGCGCGGTTTCTGGCGAAGATTCTCACGCGTTTCAAATTTGTTGCTCGACTCCCGAGTTCGATCTGAGAAAAACACTTTTCCCTCCAGCGACTGTGAACCGCCTTTAGGATCGTTCACGCCGCCTTTCAGCGCGCCGCTGCGCAATATTTCAAAGCCCCAGGGAGAGCCATGAAAAGCTTCCGGCTTGATATAGCCCGACGGCGCACTGGGATTCAGCGAAGCCAAAAGGCTGTGGTAAAGCCGCGCCCGCGTAGCGCCGTCAATATCACGGCGGTTAGCCAGCGCATCCAGCGGTGAGTTTCCGTGCTGGTCCAGAGCGACGGGTTTATAACCCTGCTGCCTTAGCTTCTGGATGGTAGCAATATCGTTTTGGGCAACGGCCTGATGAAAAGCCATAGGGCCGGAAGGAGGAATACGCATATTAAGTTCTCTCAGGAGGAAGGGGCTGCATTGAGTGGCGTAGGAAAAGGAAGAGTTCCGTGCCGGAAGGTGCAGGAGAGAAGCGTAATACCGCATAAAGCGGTAAAAAATTTGGGCTATCGGCCGCCAAAGATGAAGATTCTGCGTAGCAACATTCCGGCAACAGGAATAGACTGAAGTTCGTTATCTTACGGACGATGTATAAGGTTTTTTATGACACAACAGCCACAAGCCAAATATCGCCACGACTATCGCGCGGCGGATTATACGATAACCGATATCGATTTGACCTTTGACCTTGATGCCGCAAAAACTCAGGTCACCGCAGTCAGCAAAATTGTCCGTCAGGGCGAAGCGGGCGCTCCGCTGCATCTTGATGGTGAAGACCTCACGCTGGTTTCCATTGCCGTAAACGGTAGCGCCTGGCCGCACTATCGCCAGGAAGATGGCGCGCTCATTCTGGAGCAGGTTCCTGACGCCTTCACGCTGACGATTGTGAACGAAATTAGCCCGGCAACCAACACCGCGCTTGAAGGGCTGTATCAATCCGGGGAAGCGTTATGTACCCAATGTGAAGCTGAAGGCTTCCACCACATCACCTGGTACCTGGACCGCCCGGACGTCCTGGCGCGCTTCACGACCAAAGTCATCGCCGACAAAAACAAATATCCGTATCTGCTGGCTAACGGCAACCGCATTGCCGAAGGCGAGCTGGAAAATGGCCGTCACTGGGTGCAGTGGCAGGATCCGTTCCCAAAACCTTGCTACCTGTTTGCGCTGGTGGCGGGTGATTTTGACGTCCTGCGCGACAGCTTCAAAACCCGTTCCGGCCGTAACGTTGCGCTGGAGCTGTTTGTTGACCGCGGGAATCTGGATCGCGCTGACTGGGCGATGACCTCGCTGAAGGCGTCCATGAAGTGGGATGAAACCCGTTTTGGCCTGGAGTATGACCTCGACATCTATATGATCGTCGCCGTCGACTTCTTCAATATGGGGGCGATGGAAAACAAAGGGCTGAATATCTTCAACTCGAAGTATGTCCTGGCCCGCGCCGAAACTGCGACTGACAAAGACTATCTCGACATTGAACGCGTCATCGGCCACGAGTATTTCCACAACTGGACCGGTAACCGCGTCACCTGCCGCGACTGGTTCCAGCTGAGCCTGAAAGAGGGGTTAACCGTCTTCCGTGACCAGGAGTTCAGCTCCGACCTGGGGTCTCGCGCAGTTAACCGTATTCAGAACGTGCGTACCATGCGCGCGATGCAGTTCGCCGAAGACGCCAGCCCGATGGCGCACCCGATCCGCCCGGACAAAGTTATCGAAATGAATAACTTCTATACCCTGACGGTGTATGAGAAGGGCTCAGAAGTGATTCGTATGCTGCACACGCTGCTGGGCGAAGAAAACTTCCAGAAGGGCATGCAGCTTTACTTTGAACGCCATGACGGCAGCGCGGCGACCTGCGATGACTTCGTGCAGGCGATGGAAGATGCGTCCAACGTTGACCTGTCTCATTTCCGCCGCTGGTACAGCCAGGCCGGGACGCCGGTTGTCACCGTGCGTGACGACTACAACCCGGAAACTGAGCACTACACGCTGACTATCAGCCAGATGACGCCGCCGACCGCTGAACAGCAGGAAAAACACCCGCTGCATATCCCGTTTGATATCGAGCTTTACGATAACGAAGGGAAGGTCATTCCGCTGCAGAAGGACGGTCACCCGGTGCACCACGTGCTGAACGTGACCCAGGCCGAACAGACCTTTGTTTTCGACAATGTCTACTTCCAGCCGGTGCCGTCTTTGCTGCGCGAATTCTCTGCGCCGGTGAAGCTCGAGTACAAATGGAGCGACCAGCAACTGACGTTCCTGATGCGCCACGCGCGGAACGACTTCTCCCGTTGGGATGCGGCGCAAAGCCTGCTGGCAAACTACATCAAGATCAACGTGAACCGCAGCCAGCAAGGGCAGCCGCTTTCTCTGCCGCTGCACGTGGCTGACGCATTCCGCGCCATTCTGCTGGATGAGAAGATCGATCCGGCGCTTGCCGCGGAGATCCTGACGCTGCCTTCGCAGAATGAAATTGCCGAGCTGTTCCAGACCATCGATCCTATCGCCATTGCTGAAGTTCACGGGGCGCTGACCCGCACCCTCGCAGCAGAGCTGGCCGACGAGTTCCTGGCTATCTATAACGCCAATAAGCTCGACAGCTATCGCGTGGATCACGGTGATATCGGCAAGCGCGCGCTGCGCAACACTTGCCTGCGCTATCTGGCGTTTGGTGACGTTGAACTTGCTGAGCAACTGGTACGCGAGCAGTATCAGCAGGCGGACAATATGACCGATTCTATTGCCGCACTGTCCGCCGCGGTGGCCGCGCAGTTGCCATGCCGTGAAGCGCTGCTGGCTGAGTACGATGAGAAATGGCACAAAGATGGCCTGGTCATGGATAAGTGGTTTGTGCTGCAGGCGACCAGCCCGGGCAGCAACACGCTGGCGAAGGTTCGCGAGCTGCTGAACCACCGTTCTTTCAGCCTGGGCAACCCGAACCGCGTACGTTCTCTGATTGGCGCGTTTGCTTCAGCCAACCCGGCCGCGTTCCACGCCAAAGACGGCAGCGGCTACCAGTTTATGGTCGAGATGCTGACCGAGCTCAACAGCCGCAACCCGCAAATTGCCTCTCGTCTGGTAGAGCCGCTGATTCGCCTGAAGCGTTATGACGCCGAACGTCAGGCTAAGATGCGTGCCGCGCTGGAGCAGTTGAAAGGGTTGGAAAACCTGTCCGGGGATCTGTTCGAGAAGATTGCCAAAGCGCTGGCGTAATCTTTGCCCCTATCCCTTTCAGGGATAGGGTATTAAATCAGCCGGTGCGCACCTGGCGCGCCGGCTCCTCAGAACCTCGTTTCATCACTCTGGCAAGCACTTCAGCCTCCAGCTCCGCTAGCTTCACCGATCCCAGGCGGCGCGGACGCGGTAAATCAACCGTCAGGTCCAGGCCAATTTTCCCCTCTTCTATAAGCAACACGCGGTCGGCCATGGCGACGGCTTCGCTGACATCATGGGTGACCAAAAGCACGGTAAAGCCATGTTCCTGCCACAAAGAAACAATCAGCTCCTGCATCTCAATACGCGTCAGGGCATCCAGCGCGCCCAGCGGTTCGTCGAGCAACAGCAGGCGCGGGCGATGGATGAGCGCCCTTGCCAATGCCACGCGTTGCTTTTGCCCGCCGGAAAGTGCCGCTGGCCACTCATTGGCCCGATTTTCAAGCCCAACGGCGGTGAGCGCCTGAAGAGCTGCGTCTCGCCAGTTATTTTTCAGCCCGAGCCCGACGTTATCTATCACCGTTTTCCACGGCAGCAGCCTGTCGTCCTGAAACATCAGCCGCGTATCATCCTGGCTGTCCCGCAGCGGTGCACTGCCTGCGAATAGCGCGCCGTGATTGGGTGTTTCCAGCCCGGCAAGCAGGCGCAGTAGGGTACTTTTGCCGCCGCCGCTGCGGCCGACCACCGCCACGAACTGCCCGGCGGGGATACGCAGCTCAAGCTGATTGAGAATGCTTTTATCGCCGTAGCGTTTGCTGACGCCGTTGAGCCACAGCGGCGTGCCCTGGTTCAGACGAGCAGTTGTCATACCGTCTCCTCCTTTAATTGATAAGCCGGATGCCAGCGTAACCAGACGCGTTCCAGCAGGCGGGCGCTGACATCGGCGAGTTTGCCCAGCAGCGCATACAGCACGATGGCCACCACCACCACGTCGGTTTGCAGGAACTCCCTGGCATTCATCGCCAGATAGCCAATCCCTGAATTTGCCGAGATCGTTTCGGCGACAATAAGCGTCAGCCACATCAGGCCTAAGGCAAAACGTACGCCGACCATAATGGACGGCAACGCACCCGGCAGAATGACGTGCACGAACAGGCTAAACCCGGAAAGGCCGTAGCTGCGCGCCATTTCCAGCAGGCCACGATCGATATTGCGGATGCCGTGCCAGGTATTGATGTAAATAGGAAACAGCGTCCCGAGCGCCACCAGAAAGATCTTGGCCGTCTCATCGATACCAAACCACAGGATCACCAGCGGGATCAGCGCCAGATGTGGAACGTTGCGCAGCATCTGAATAGAGCTGTCCAGCAGGCGTTCGCCCCATCGCGACAGGCCGCTAATCAGACCTAAGATCAGGCCCAGCGATCCGCCGATGCTGAAACCAATCACGGCACGCCAGGAGCTGATAGCCAGATGCTGCCAGAGTTCACCGCTGGCTGAGAGGCTCCAGAAAGCCAGCACGACGCCCTCGGGAGAGGGCAAAATACGGGTGGAAAGCCAGCCTGCAGACGAAGCTAATTGCCAGAGAAGCACAATCGCCACCGGCAGCGCCCAGGGGGCCAGGCGCAGCAAGACTCTGTGCACGGACGCTTGCATGGTGCCTCCCTAGCTCTGCGCCACTTTACGCGGGATAAAATCGTTGGCGATAACTTCTCCTTTTTCCTGAACCTGTCGCGGCTGAGGAATTTCTGGGATCGCCACGTCAAGGTGAGGGAACAGCAGTTCGCCCGCGCGGTAGGCTTCTTCCAGATGTGGATAGCCGGAAAGAATAAAGCTGTCGATGCCCAGGTTGGCGTACTCGTTTATGCGGGCCGCGACCGTTGGCCCATCGCCCACCAGCGCGGTGCCAGCCCCACCGCGAACCAGACCGACACCGGCCCAAAGATTAGGGCTGATCTCCAGCTTGTCTCGCTTACCGCCGTGCAGGGCGGCCATGCGCTGTTGCCCGACGGAGTCGCTGCGGGCAAAAGCGGCCTGTGCCTTGGCGATGGTGATGTCATCGAGGTGAGAAATAAGCCGGTTTGCCGCCTGCCACGCTTCTTCGTTGGTTTCGCGCACAATAACGTGCAGGCGAATACCAAAGCGAACTTGCCGCCCCCGCGCTTCAGCTTTCGCCCGAACTTGCTCGATCTTTTCTTTTACCAAATGTGGAGGTTCGCCCCAGGTCAGGTAAAGGTCAACCTGCTCGGCCGCAAGATCCTGAGCGGCATCGGACGATCCGCCAAAATAAAGCGGTGGGCGAGGTTGCTGTACCGGGGGATAAAGCAGCTTCGCGCCTTTGACCTGGATGTGTTTGCCGTCATAGTCGACGGTTTCGCCTTCGAGGACGCGCCGCCAGATATGCGTAAACTCTGCGGAGGCCTCATAGCGCTCTTCATGGTTTAGAAAAACGCCTTCCGCAGCCAGTTCTTCAGCGTCGCCCCCGGTCACCAGGTTAAACAATGCTCGCCCGTTGGAAAGGCGATCCAGCGTGGCGGCCTGGCGAGCGGCAAGAGTAGGGGAGACAACGCTCGGGCGCAGTGCGACCAGGAACTTAAGCCGTTGAGTGACCGGGATCATTGAGGCCGCCACCAGCCAGGCATCCTCGCAGGAACGCCCGGTCGGGATCAGCACGCCGGTGAAGCCGATGCGGTCTGCAGCCTGAGCTATTTGCTGCAGGTAGCCATAGTCGACCGGACGTGCGCCCGTGTCGCTGCCAAGATAGTGCCCATCCCCGTGGGTAGGTAAGAACCAGAACAGATTCAGACTCATGACTTAGCTCCTTGTGTCTTGCCGGCGGGTTGCCAGATGCGGGTTCGGATATCGACTTTCTTTGGAACAAGGCGATTTTCATAAAACAGGTCGGCGGTATTTTGCTGTTTGGCGGCAGTCGCTTCGTTGACCGGCGTAATTTCTGAAGGAGGGCGATGGTCAAAGTAAGTGGCAATGACGGCTTCAGGCAGGCCCATCGTTTTAGCGAGAAGCGCTACGCTTGCTGCCCGCTGCGTGCGGGTGAGCGCGTCGGCATCGCTAAAGGTTTTCAGTACCTGTTGAAGAAACGGGCCGTTCGCTTCTGCATAAGGACGGGAAGCTAAATAGAACGACCCGGTTTGATTCAGCTCGCTGCCGTCCGTTAAGACGCGAACGCCGCCGTTTAACAGCGCTGCCGAATAGTACGGATCCCAGATAGCCCAGGCATCGACGTTCCCTTGCTGAAAGGCCGCGCGGGCATCGGCGGGGGTCAGGTAAGCGGGTTGAATATCGGAAAACTTCAGTCCGGCTTGCTGCAACGCGCGCAGCACCAGGTTGTGTGAGCTGGAGCCTTTCTGGAAGGCAATCTTATGGCCTTTTAAATCCGCCACGGTTTTCAGGGGGCTATTTTCGGGGACCAGAATCACCTCTGCTTTCGGTTTGGGCGGCTCGGCACCTACATACAGCAGATCCGCTCCGGCGGCCTGCGCGAAAATAGGCGGGATATCGCCCGTGCTGCCCAAATCGATGCTGCCGACGTTCAGTGCCTCCAGCATTTGTGGCCCGGCGGGAAACTCAATCCACGAGACTTTGGTATTCGGGTATTGCTTCTCCAGGAGCTGGTGGCTTTTGGCTAACACCATACTGACGGAGCCTTTTTGGTAACCAATGCGCAGCTGTTCCGGGCCGCTGTCCGAGGCGTTGCTATAGGTTGAAAAAGCAAGCAGGCCGGCAAAAGCGAGCCACGGAGAGCGGCGTTTAAGCAAATTAAACATGGCTCACCCCTCGGGCGTTAAACGGCGAAGGTACCGCAAAGTCACGGCGGTGGAGCGCCTGCCAGAAGGTTTCCAGCGCTTCGTCCAGACGTTTTTGTAGGTTAGGCGTGAACTGAGGTTTGTGCTGGTAATCGGCTATCTGGCCGTCGTCGGCGAAAACGCCGTGCAGGATCTCCTGTGCTTTGAGCGCATTCAGCACCGGTTTAAGGGCATAGTCCACGGCGAGCATATGCGCCACGGTACCGCCGGTGGCGAGAGGCAGAACAACCTTCTTCTCTAAGGCGCGTTCGGGGAGCAAATCGAGCAGCGTTTTTAGCGCGCCTGAAAACGAGGCTTTGTAAACCGGGGTGGCGATAATCAGGCCGTCGGCAGTGCTGAGTTGTTCGGTGAGCGCCAGCAGCGCCGGGCTGTCGAACCTTGCATAGAGCAAGTCTTCAGGCGCGAAGTTCTGTAAGTGCCAGTGATAAACTTCAACATCAAGGGCGCTCAGCTTCTCCCGCGCATACTCCAGCAGCGAGCTGGAACGGGACGGGTAGCGAGGGCTTCCGGCCAGGGTAATCACACGCATCACGACTCCTTATAACTAATTGTTTGCTTTTATCTAACATTGATAACAATTAGCGTGATACTCGCAGAGATGATTTCCGTGGCTAAGTGATTTTTCCGGGATAGATTTGCGAAAAAGCGCATATTGCGCGCCGGGAAAGAAAACGTTTGCCTCTATTCAGGCTTTTTTGCGACAGGTCAATTCCAATCATCCCCCGGATCGTGAATAATAACGCCCCGGTCTGCACACCGGGAATCCAGGAGAGTTCATGTACTACCCCTTCGTTCGTAAAGCCCTTTTTCAGCTCGATCCAGAGCGCGCTCATGAGTTAACTTTTCAGCAATTACGCTTTGTCACCGGAACGCCGCTTGAGTGGCTGGTGCGTCAGAACGTGCCGTCAAAACCTGTGACCTGCATGGGGTTAACGTTCAAGAATCCGCTCGGCTTAGCCGCGGGCCTGGATAAAAACGGGGAATGTATCGATGCCTTCGGTGCGATGGGCTTTGGCTCCATTGAGATTGGCACCGTGACGCCGCGTCCGCAGCCGGGGAACGACAAGCCACGTATCTTCCGTTTGGTGGAAGCCGAAGGGCTGATTAACCGAATGGGGTTTAATAATCTCGGGGTGGATAACCTGGTCGAAAACGTAAAAAAAGCGCATTTCGACGGCGTGCTCGGGATTAATATCGGCAAGAACAAAGATACCCCCGTTGAACAGGGGAAAGACGATTATCTGATCTGCATGGATAAAATTTATCCATATGCTGGCTATATTGCGATCAATATCTCATCACCGAATACGCCAGGGCTGCGTACTTTGCAATATGGTGAAGCGTTGGACGATCTTTTAAGCGCCATTAAAAATAAGCAACAAGCGCTGCAAGAGATCCACCATAAATATGTTCCCGTGGCGGTGAAGATCGCGCCGGATCTTTCTGAAGAAGAATTGATCCAGGTGGCAGACAGTTTAGTTCGCCATAATATTGACGGGGTCATTGCAACCAATACTACTTTAGACCGCAGCCTTGTTCAGGGCATGAAACACTGCGATGAAACCGGGGGCTTAAGCGGGCGTCCTGTACAATTAAAAAGCACGGAAATTATTCGCCGCCTGTCTCAGGAATTAAATGGCCGCCTGCCGATTATTGGCGTAGGAGGGATTGATTCCGTGGTTGCCGCTCGCGAGAAGATGGCGGCTGGCGCTTCGTTGGTTCAAATATACTCAGGCTTCATTTTTAAAGGCCCACCGCTGATTAAAGAAATCGTTACCCATCTCTGATCATTTACCTTTTACAGACAACCAGGGCTTTATTTTCGGTCCTGGTTGTTTTATATTCCGCTACTGTTGCTTATTTAAACATATTGGTCTTTTATTAATATGGTAAGAATTTGAGTGGCAATTCAGCAGCGGGATAAATGAAGGGTAAGCATTATGCGAATAAAACCGGATGATAACTGGCGTTGGTATTTCGATGAAAAGCACGATCGAATGATGCTCGATTTGGCCAATGGTATGCTTTTCCGTTCGCGCTTTCCCCGTAAAATGCTAACCCCGGATGCCTTTGAAAATTCAGGTTTTTGTGTTGATGATGCGGCGCTTTATTTCTCTTTTGAAGAAAAATGCCGTGATTTACCGTTAGGGAAAGAGCAGCGCGCCGAGCTGGTGCTCAACGCCCTGGTAGCGATTCGCTTCCTCAAACCGCAGATGCCAAAAAGCTGGCATTTTGTCTCCCACGGCGACGGCTGGCAGCCAGAAGTAGGGGAAGGGGCCTGCGTGTGGCTAAGCGAGAATATGCAGCAGGTGAACCTGCTGGTGGTGGAAACCGGCGACAATGCCGCACTTTGCCTGCTTGCTCAGCAGGGGCTCACGTTAGCTGGCCGCACGATGCAGCTTGGGGATGCCATTAAAGTGATGAATGACCGGCTGAAACCGCAGCCTTTAAGCAGCGGCCTCAGTCTCGATCAGGCCGTTTAGCGCGACGCCACGCTCACATTCCCTGTAGGCACGCAGCTGCAGCATAAAATGGTGCCGTCCGCGCCAATGGCGCCTTTCTTCAGTGCTTTCACTTCGCCATCCAGCAACCTAACCCGACAGCTTCCGCATATCCCGGCCCGGCAGGAATAGGGGACGCGAATCCCTTTGTTTTCCAGCTGTTCCAAAAGAATCTGTTGGTTATTGCCCTGGAACGTCGTGCCTTCCCAGTCGATGCTGACGCTGCTTTCAGGCTGGCTCTGAGGTTCGAGGCTTTCCACCACTTCGCCGGGGCCATAAACATTCGCCGGCCTGTGGGCCAGCACCTCCAGCTCGTCGCCCACGCGAATAACTCCGCTGTTACGGGCAATCAAATTCTGACCAAAATCGACTGCGCCGCTATTATCCTGCGCGGTGCGGAACCCCTGCAGCGTTTTGAGCGGTTCTCCACTCGGATGTTTCAGGCCGCGTTCCGGGCTAACCGTCGTAAAAATACAGCGGCTGCAGGGTTTAGCCACGTCGAAAGTGACCCCGCCAATACGCACGACTTTCCAGGTATCCTCCGCCCACGCAGAGGCACCGGTCACCACGATATTCGGGCGAAACTGGGTCATTTTAACGCTGGCGGGGCAGCGGTTTTGCAGGTCGCGCAGCGAAGCTTCGTTGGTCAGCAAATAAGGGAAACCGTCGGCAAAAGAGAGCGGCACTTCTTCGTGGCGTTTCACCCGGCGGGTGGGCTGCTCACCAACCCAGCGCAGCTGCACCGGGCGAGAGAAGAACCCGCTCAGCCACTGATTAATTTCATCGGGCGCAATGAGCGCGGTAAAGTGCGTGCCCCAGACTTCTGTCGGCTCTGGCGTTGCGGCGAAATCAGCAAAGCGAATGCTGGCCGAGCTGCCGTCCGGGGCGGATAAATAAAGGCCGTCATGCACGAATGCGGGAGTGAACAGCACCATCTGCGGATGCTGGCGGGCGGTAATAAAGGTGCCATCCAGCTCGGTAATCATAAAGATGCGATCAAAGGCCAGGCCGCTGATGGTTGCCTGCGCGTGGGAGAGCGCCAGGCCGCGCATAGATTTTACCGGGTGAATAAAGAGTTGAGACAAAGTAATCACGGCGCCCTCCGTGGGAAGTAAATATAAGAGGGCAACTTTATGACATGCGTTGCGGATTAGCTATAATGCGCCACAATTTTCTTTTTACCTGATAAGTGACGATATGAATTCTCTGTTTGCCAGTACGGCGCGTGGGCTTGAAGAGCTGTTAAAAACTGAACTAGAAAACCTGGGGGCCCAGGGCTGCCAGGTGGTTCAGGGCGGCGTACATTTCCAGGGGGATACTCGTCTACTCTATCAAAGCCTGATGTGGAGCCGCCTGGCTTCGCGCATTTTGCTGCCGCTCAGCGAATGTAAAGTCTACAGCGACCTTGATCTTTATCTCGGCGTGATGGCGATCGACTGGCCGGTGCTGTTCGGGCCGGGCGCAACCTTTGCCGTGCATTTTAGCGGCCTGAACGAAACCATTCGCAACAGCCAGTACGGGGCGCTGAAGGTAAAGGATGCGATCGTTGACTCCTTTACACGTAAAAACCTGCCGCGTCCGGATGTCGATCGCGAGCAGCCGGATCTGCGCATTAACGTCTGGCTGAATAAAGATACCGCCAGCATCGCCCTGGATCTCAGCGGCGAAGGCCTGCACCAGCGCGGCTACCGCGATGCAACCGGTGCGGCCCCTATTAAAGAGACGCTGGCAGCGGCTATCGTGATGCGCTCCGGCTGGCAGCACGGCACGCCGCTGTTGGATCCGATGTGCGGCTCCGGCACCTTGCTGATTGAAGGGGCGATGATCGCCACCGATCGTGCGCCGGGCCTGCACCGTAAGCATTGGGGCTTCCTGAACTGGGCGAAGCATGATGCC
Organism: Cedecea sp. AS113; assembly: GCF_037152415.1. Taxonomy (NCBI): domain Bacteria; kingdom Pseudomonadati; phylum Pseudomonadota; class Gammaproteobacteria; order Enterobacterales; family Enterobacteriaceae; genus Cedecea; species Cedecea sp. AS113. Next base: position 30,082 of record NZ_JBBCMI010000011.1, on the reverse strand, counting down.
GATGTCTGGAAAGAGGTGGTAACCGAAGCCCAGGTTCGCGCCCGTCGCGGCCTGACTGAATATCAGTCTCGCTTCTATGGTTCTGATAACGACAGTCGCGTGATTGAACGCGCCCGTGCCAACGCCCGCCGTGCGGGTCTGGCTGACGTGATCAGCTTCGACGTTAAGGATGTGGCGAACCTGGTCAATCCGCTGCCGGAAGGCCCGGCGGGGACGGTTATCAGCAACCCGCCATACGGCGAACGTCTGGAAAGCGAGCCGGCGCTGATTGCCCTGCACAGCCTGCTGGGTCGCCACCTGAAAAACCAGTTTGGCGGCTGGCATCTGTCGCTGTTCAGCGCCTCCCCTGAACTGCTGAGCTGCCTGCAGCTGCGCGCTGACCGCCAGTTTAAAGCCAAAAACGGCCCACTGGATTGCGTACAGAAAAACTATCAGCTGGCGGCAAATCCTGCCGGCGTTGCCGCGGCCAGCGGCCAGATTGCCGAAGATTACGCCAACCGCCTGCGTAAAAACGTCAAGAAGCTCGACAAGTGGGCGCGTCAGGAAGGCATCGAATGCTATCGCCTGTACGATGGCGATCTGCCTGATTACAACGTGGCGGTTGACCGTTACGGCGACTGGGTTGTGGTGCAGGAGTACGCGCCCCCGAAAACCATCGATCCAAACAAAGCCCGCCAGCGTCTGTTTGACGTCATCGCGGCAACGCTTGCTGTGCTTGAGCTGCCGACGAACAAGCTGGTGTTAAAAACTCGCGAACGTCAGAAAGGGAAAAGCCAGTACCAGAAGATGGGCGAAAAGGGTGATTTCATGGAAGTGAGCGAATATGACGCTCGCCTGTGGGTCAACTTGACCGACTATCTGGATACCGGCCTGTTCCTCGACCACCGCATTGCCCGCCGCATGCTGGGGCAGATGAGCAAAGGCAAAGACTTCCTGAACCTTTTTGCTTATACCGGTACTGCAACGGTACACGCGGGGCTGGGTGGGGCGAAAAGCACTACTACGGTAGATATGTCCCGTACCTATCTTGAATGGGCAGAGCGCAACCTGCGCCTGAACGGCTTGACCGGCCGCGCCCATCGGCTGGTGCAGGCTGATTGCCTGGGCTGGCTGCGCGACAGCGACGAACAGTTCGACCTGATCTTTATTGACCCGCCGACGTTCTCTAACTCCAAGCGTATGGAAGACTCTTTCGACGTGCAGCGTGACCACCTTGCGCTGATGAAAGATCTGAAGCGCCTGCTGCGTCGCGGCGGTACCATTATGTTCTCAAACAATAAACGTGGCTTCAAAATGGACTTCGCCGGCCTGGCGGAGCTGGGCCTGGTTGCACAGGAAATTACACAAAAAACGCAGTCGCAGGACTTTGCGCGCAACCGCCAGATCCATAACTGCTGGTTAGTCACTCACGAATCCCGGGATTAATAGTCATGTCATTAATTAGTATGCACGGTGCCTGGCTGTCGTTTAGCGACGCACCGCTGTTAGATAACACCGAATTACACATCGAAGAAAACGAACGCGTCTGTCTGGTCGGCCGTAACGGCGCGGGCAAATCAACGCTGATGAAGATCCTCAACCGCGAAGTCCCGCTGGACGATGGCCGCATGGTTTATGAGCAGGATCTGATCGTCGCTCGCCTGCAGCAGGACCCGCCGCGTAACGTTGCGGGTACGGTGTATGACTTTGTAGCGGAAGGGGTGGAAGAGCAGGCGGAATACCTGAAGGCCTACCATGATATCTCCCACAAAGTAATGAGCGATCCGAGCGAGAAGAACCTCAACGAGATGGCTCGCATTCAGGAGATCCTCGATCATCAGGGCCTGTGGCAGCTTGATAGCCGTATTAACGAAGTGCTGGAGCAGCTTGGTCTTGAAGCGGATACCGAGCTGTCTGCGCTGTCCGGCGGCTGGCTGCGTAAAGCCGCGCTGGGGCGTGCGCTGGTCAGCTCTCCGCGCGTATTGCTGCTGGACGAACCGACTAACCACCTCGATATCGAAACCATCGACTGGCTGGAAGGCTTCCTGAAAGAGTTCCAGGGCAGCATTATCTTTATCTCCCACGACCGTTCGTTTATCCGCAATATGGCCACCCGCATTGTCGATCTCGATCGCGGCAAGCTGGTGTCTTACCCAGGCGATTACGATCAGTATCTGCTGGCGAAAGAAGAAGCCCTGCGCGTGGAAGAGTTACAGAACGCCGAGTTTGACCGCAAGCTGGCGCAGGAAGAAGTGTGGATCCGCCAGGGCATCAAAGCGCGTCGCACCCGTAACGAAGGGCGCGTTCGTGCCCTGAAAGCGATGCGCCGTGAACGCGGTGAACGCCGTGAAGTGATGGGCAGCGCGAAGATGCAGGTGGAAGAAGCGAGTCGCTCAGGCAAAATTGTCTTCGAGATGGAAGACGTTAACTATCAGGTTGCCGGTAAAACGCTGGTGCGTGATTTTTCCGCTCAGGTGCTGCGTGGCGATAAAATTGCGCTGGTAGGGCCGAACGGCTGTGGCAAAACCACGCTGCTGAAGCTGATGCTGAGCCAGCTTCAGGCCGACAGCGGCCGCGTACACTGCGGCACCAAGCTGGAAGTGGCCTACTTCGATCAGCACCGTGCCGAGCTGGATCCTGACCGTACCGTGATGGATAACCTGGCGGAAGGTAAGCAGGAAGTGATGGTGAACGGCAAGCCGCGCCATGTGCTGGGTTACCTGCAGGACTTCCTGTTCCATCCCAAACGCGCGATGACGCCGGTGCGTGCGCTTTCCGGTGGGGAACGCAACCGTCTGCTGCTGGCGCGTTTGTTCTTAAAACCTAGCAACCTGCTGATCCTCGATGAACCAACCAACGATCTGGACGTCGAAACCCTGGAGCTGCTGGAAGAGCTGATTGATGGTTACCAGGGCACCGTGATGCTGGTCAGCCACGATCGTCAGTTTGTCGACAATACCGTGACCGAGTGCTGGATCTTCGAAGGCCAGGGCAAAATTGGTCGCTATGTCGGTGGCTACCATGATGCCAAAGGCCAGCAAGGTTCCGCTCAGCCGCTGCGTCAGGCTGCTGCGGCTAAATCCGAGAAGGTCGAATCGCAAAAAGCAGAACCTGTTAAACGTGCCAATAGCAAACTAAGCTATAACCTGCAGCGCGAATTAGAGCAGTTGCCTCAACGGCTTGAGCAGCTTGAAGCCGATTTAGGCACGCTGCAGGCGAAGGTCGCTGATGCTGATTTCTTCAACCAGCCGCACGATGTGACCCAAAAAGTCCTGGCGGAAATGGCCGCGGCGGAACAGGCTCTGGAAGAAGCATTTGAACGCTGGGAGTACCTGGAAGCGCTGAAAAACGGCTCGTAATCTAAGGAGAGTTACGATGTGTGCCACGCACCACCATCGCTCGCATATTTTGTGTCGACAATGTGATTTGCTGGTGGCGCTGCCCGCCCTGCAGGATGGCCACAAAGCCTCCTGCCCGCGCTGTGGCACTCCGTTAGTCACGCAGTGGTTTTTGCCGCGTCAGCGGCCAACGGCTTACGCTTTGGCGGGGCTGTTTATGCTGCTGCTGGCTAACCTGTTTCCTTTCATCAATATGAAGGTGGCCGGGATCAGTAGCGAAGTCACGCTGATGCAAATTCCCGGCGTGATGTTTTCCGAGGATTACGCCAGCCTCGGCACCTTCTTTCTGCTTTTTGTTCAGGCGGTGCCGGCTTTTTGCCTGATAACCATCCTGCTGTTGGTCAACCAGGCAAAATTGCCTTTTGGGCTTAAACGCTGGCTGGCGCGAGTGCTGTTCCAGTTGAAAAGCTGGGGCATGGCGGAAATCTTCCTCGCCGGGGTATTGGTTAGCTTCGTGAAGCTGATGGCCTATGGGGACATTGGCGTGGGCAGCAGCTTTATTCCCTGGTGCCTGTTCTGCATTTTGCAGCTTCGAGCCTTCCAGTGCGTGGACCGGCGCTGGCTTTGGGATGATATTGCGCCCATGCCGCCAGTGCACCATCCGTTAAAAGTTGGCGTGTCGGGGATTAAGCAGGGGCTGCGCTCCTGTTCCTGCTGCACGGCTATCGTTGAGGCGGATACGCTGGTCTGCCCTCGCTGCGGGACACACGGGCACGTTCGGCGCAGGCACAGTCTGCAGTGGACGCTGGCGCTGCTGATCACCTCCATTATGCTTTATCTGCCGGCGAACATTTTGCCGATCATGGTCACCGAAATGCTGGGCAGCAAATATCCTTCCACCATTTTGGCCGGGGTGATCCTGCTCTGGAGTGAGGGATCTTATCCGGTGGCAATGGTGATTTTTATCGCCAGTATCATGGTGCCTACGCTAAAAATGATCGCCATCGCCTGGCTGTGCTGGGATGCAAAAGGGCATGGCAGGCGTGACAGCGAGCGAATGCACCTGATTTATGAAGTTGTTGAGTTTGTCGGCCGCTGGTCGATGATCGACGTATTTGTGATTGCCGTTCTCTCCGCGCTGGTGCGCATGGGTGGGCTGATGAATATCTACCCGGCTATGGGGGCGTTAATGTTTGCCTGTGTAGTGATTTTGACAATGTTTGCTGCGATGACCTTTGACCCTCGCCTGTCCTGGGATCGCGCTGACGATGTAACTGATGAGGAGTCTTCCGAACATGGAAAATAAGCACGGCGAGGCGAAAGTGCAGAAGGTAAAAAACTGGTCGCCGGTTTGGATCTTTCCCATCGTAACGGCGCTGATTGGCGCCTGGATCCTGTTTTATCACTACAGTCATCAGGGGCCGGAAGTGACCCTGATCACCGCCAACGCAGAAGGGATTGAGGGCGGTAAAACCACCATCAAAAGCCGCAGCGTAGACGTTGGGGTAGTGGAGAGTGCACAGCTAACGGACGATCTACACCATGTAGAAATTAAGGCGCGGCTAAATTCCGGGATGGAGAAGCTGCTGCACAAAGATTCCGTGTTCTGGGTGGTAAAACCGCAGGTGGGGCGCGAAGGGATCTCAGGGCTCGGCACGCTGCTGTCCGGCGCCTATATTGAGCTGCAGCCGGGGACCAAAGGCGAGCAGCCCGAGAATTATGCTCTGCTGGATGCGCCGCCGCTGGCGCCACCTGATGCCAAAGGCATTCGCATTACGCTCGACAGTAAAAAAGCGGGCCAGCTTACCCCAGGGGATCCGGTGCTGTTCCGCGGCTACCGCGTAGGCTCGGTGGAAACCAGCACCTTTGATACCAATAAGCGAGCGATTAGCTACCAGCTGTTTATTGCGGCACCAAACGACAGGCTGATTACCAGCAACGTCCGTTTCTGGAAAGACAGCGGCATCGCCGTGGATATGTCCGCACAGGGGATGCGCGTGGAGATGGGGTCGTTAACCACGCTGTTTAGTGGGGGCGTCAGCTTCGACGTGCCTGAAGGCTGGGAGTGGGGCAAGCCGGTTGAAACGGGCGCTGACTTCCAGCTGTTTGACGATCAGAAAAGCATTCAGGATTCGCTGTATACCAACCATATCGATTACCTGATGTTCTTCAAAGATTCTGTTCGTGGTCTGCAGCCAGGTGCGCCGGTGGAATTCCGCGGCATTCGCCTGGGGACGGTGGCACAGGTTCCGTTCTTCAACGAAAAAATGCGCCAAAGCCTGAATGACGATTTCCGCATTCCGGTGCTGATCCGCATCGAGCCAGAACGTTTGAAAAATATGCTCGAAGATGGCGCGGATATCTCGACCAACCTGCAGGTATTGATCAAGCGCGGGCTGCGTGCCTCGATGAAAACCGGGAGCCTGGTGACCGGAGCGCTGTTTATCGATCTCGATTTCTATCCGAAAGAGAAAGCGCTGGGCGATCTGCCTCAAATCGCGGGCTACCCGCTTATTCCAACGGTGAGCGGTGGCCTGGCGCAAATTCAGCAAAAACTGCTGGAGACGCTGGATAAAATCAACAACCTGCCGATTAACCCGATGCTGGAACAGGCCACGAATACGCTGGCTGAAAGCCAGAAAACGATGCGCCACCTGCAGCAGACGCTGGACAATCTGAACAAGATTACTTCCAGTCAGTCGATGCAGCAGCTACCGGAAGATATGCAGAAAACGCTTCGCGAGCTGAACCGCAGTATGCAGGGCTTCCAGCCGGGCTCTGCGGCCTATAACAAGATGGTGGCGGATATGCAGCGTCTTGATCAGGTGCTGCGCGAGCTGCAGCCGGTATTGCGTACGCTGAACGACAAGAGCAACTCGCTGATATTTGAAGCGAAGGATAAAAAGGATCCGCAGCCGAAGAGGGCACAACCATGAAAAAGTGGCTCACGCTAGCCGCCGTCTTAGCGCTTTCCGCCTGTAGCGGGAGCGACAATGGCAAAACGTACTATCAGCTGCCGCAAACTTCACAGCCTGCTATGCAGGCCGTGAGCCAGCCTGGAAGCCACTTGCTGTGGGTCGATCAGGTCACCGTGCCTGATTTCCTCGCCGGCACAGGGGTGGTTTACCAGACGACCGATGTGCAGTATGTCATCGCCACCAGCAACCTTTGGGCCAGCCCGCTTGACCAGCAGCTGCGCAATGCGCTGGTCAGTAATCTCAGCAGCGCATTGCCAGGCTGGGTGGTTGCCTCCCAGCCGCTAGGCCACGATCAGGATGCGTTGAGCGTCAATGTAACCGGCTTCCACGGCCGCTATGATGGCAAGGTCATTGTCAGCGGAGAGTGGCTCCTGAAGCGTCAGGGCGAAATTATTAAGCGCCCGTTCCATATCGAACTGAAGCAACAGGATGACGGCTACGATGCCATGGTGAAAACCCTGGCTCAGGGCTGGCAGCAGGAAGCGAAGAGTATTGCTTCGGCGCTCACACGCCATAATTGATAGGTAAAATGATTGGTACAAAAAAGCTGCGATTTTCACCTTCGGGTGGTCGCAGCTTTTCTTTTTTGCTGAACCGGTTAGCGACAGGCGCGCCTCAGTTTTTGTCGAAAAGATAACCAGAATATCGCGGAAATGTGACATTGGCGTGAATTTTGCGCATTGACGCTCACTGAATTTCGCGTTATTGCTTATCCGTGGTTGCACATTTTGTAATCACTGTTTTCTTTTCCACCAGACAATGTAATGAGGGAAACGAGGCATGAAGAGACAAAAACGAGATCGCCTGGAACGGGCACATCAACGTGGTTATCAGGCAGGTATCGCCGGACGCTCAAAAGAGATTTGTCCATATCAGACTCTGAATCAGAGGTCCTACTGGATGGGAGGCTGGCGAGAAGCCATGGAAGACAGGGCGGTTACTGCGTAATCACTGTCTCTTTAGAAAAAGAAACCTCCGCATCGCGGAGGTTTCGCCTTTTTGGACCGGTGTAACATCGATCAGGGTTTAGGGAAAATCCAGACGTGCTGCTCTGGCAACTGGAGATGATGCGGCTGAGCATCACGCATATCATTGCCGTAGGCGCGAATCACGAAATCATCTCCAGAGGTTCGGAAGAGATATTCCCAGCGATCGCCGAGGTACATGCTGGTTAACAGCGGCAGCGTCATGCCGTTTTCCCCGGGCAGATCGGCAATCCGTACGCGCTCCACGCGAATCACCGCCGTCCCTTCCTGCCCGGCCACGACGCCAGCCCCAGCTTTGCCCCAGAGCGCCCAGCCGCTGCCCTCAATGCGTGCTTTACCGTCGCGAACCTCAGTCACTTTACCGTTCAGGCGGTTATTGCTGCCCATAAACTCGGCGGTGAACAGCGTTTGCGGTGAGCCATACATCTCTTGCGGGGTGCCCTGCTGCTCAATTTTGCCGTTATTCAGCAGCAGAATACGGTCAGAAATGGCCATCGCTTCGTTCTGATCGTGGGTGACCATTAACGCCGACAGCCCTAGCTTGATAATCAGTTCTCTCAGGAAGACGCGGGCTTCTTCGCGCAGCTTCGCATCCAGGTTGGAAAGCGGTTCATCAAGCAAAATCACCGGCGGGTTATAAACCAGCGCCCGGCCAATCGCGACGCGCTGCTGCTGCCCACCGGATAGCTGATAAGGGTGGCGCTGGCCGAGGTGCCCAAGCCCCAACTGATCCAAAACGGCCTGTACGCGCTGGTTGATTTCCGCCGTCGCCACTTTACGCAGCTTGAGCGGGTAAGCGACGTTTTCAAAGACGGTTTTATGCGGCCACAGGGCATAAGACTGGAAGACCAGGCCAAGATTACGTTCTTCGGCCGGGATCTCTTTGCGGGATGCGCCGTCGTAAACGTTGCTTTTGCCGATAACAATTGTGCCCTGGGTGGGTTTTTCCAGTCCGGCGACGGCGCGCAGCAGCGTTGTTTTGCCGCTGCCGGAAGGGCCAAGCAAAGACACGACTTCGCCGCGCTTCAGCTCCATGGAAACGCCTTTCAGCACGGGGTTGTCGCCGTAGGTTAAGTGCAGGTTCTCGACCGATAACTCAATCATGTAATTTCACTCCAAAACGAAGGGCAATGCCGAGCCCTAACACCACGAACAGAATATTAATAAAGGAAAGTGCGGCGACAATATCGATGGCGCCCGCGGCCCACAGCGAAACCAGCATGGAACCGATGGTTTCCGTACCGGGGGAAAGCAGGTAGACGCCGGTAGAATATTCACGCTCAAAGATCAGGAACATCAGCAGCCAGGAGCCAATCAGGCCGTAGCGCGACAGCGGGATGGTGACGTGGCGGGTAATTTGCCCACGGCTTGCCCCGGTGCTGCGGGCGGCCTCTTCCAGTTCCGGCCCAACCTGCAGCAGGGTAGACGAGATAAGGCGCAGGCCATAGGCCATCCACACGACGGTATAGGCCAGCCAGACGCTGAATATTGTGCTGCGCAGCGAGCGTAGCCAGACGATAAGGTTATCCCGCAGCCACTGGGACCACGGCATACCGGAAAGCCAGCCGGACTTCAGCGCGTTATCCAGCCACATCGGCAGGAATAAAAACACCCACAGGAAGGCCAGACCGGCCAGCAGGCCAGGCACGGCACGAGGTACCAGCACGCTGTAGTCCAGGAAGCGGGTCACGTTGTCTGGTTTTCTGTGCATGGCGATGCCGATAAACAGGTAGCAAACCACCGCCAGCGCGCCGCCGATGACCCCTATCGCCATTGAGTTGACGATGGCCCGCAGCAGGTTGGGCTGTTCCCAGATAGTGCGGAAGGTATTGAGCGACAGTTCATCCCACAGTGAAACGCCCACGCCCCAGTTGGAGATAAAGGACCGCAGGATAACGCCAATCAGCGGCACCCCGATGGTAACGGTCAGCCAGAACGCCACGACGGCGCCTGCGACCCAGCGCCATTTACCCAGCGGCAGGGCTCGCGCCTGAGAGGCTTTGCCTTTGACGGTGACAAAGCGGTTTGCCGTGCGCATCAGTCGGCGCTGCAGCATGACCAGCGGGATAGTGATACAAATCAGCACGACAGCGACGGCAGCCATCAGATGATAGGACGGCGTCCCGAGCTTATTGGTGAGCTTGTAGAGATACGTTGCCAGCACCATGTTGCCTTCCGGGTCGCCCAGCACGAGCATCAGACCGAAAACTTCCAGCCCGAGGAAGAACAGCAGCACGGTGGCATATAGCATTGCCGGACGCACCATCGGCAGGCTGACGGCTGTCATCACCTGAAGCGGCGTTGCACCTGCGGTGCGAGCCGCTTCCTCTACGTCGGAACCTACGCTGCGCAGGGCCGATGAGATGTAGAGATAGGCGTGGGGCACATGCGTCAGGCCTGCGATCACCACGATGCTCGACATGTCGTAGATATTCCACGGCACGAAACCAAGCAGCGACTGCGCCCACAGGGAGAAGAAGCCAACCGGGCCTGCGGCCACCACATAGCCAAATCCCAATACCATCGGCGACACAAAAATAGGCACCAGAATCAGCGGCTCGATGATGCGTCTGCCCGGCAGGTCAGTACGCACCATCAGGAAAGCCAGAATGCCGCCCAGCGGGATGGCAATCACCACCAGGCCAAAGGCCAGAATAAAGCCGCTCTTCAGCGCCAGGTAAAAATCGGAGTCGGTGAAGATAAATTCAAAAGATTCGAGGCTCCACTCCTTCGACGGGGAGAAGAAGGGGGCCGAGAGAAAACTCTGTATAACGATAAACGACAGCGGAATATAGATAACCAGCGCAGTTATCAGCACCACAATGCCGCGCGGCAGGCTTTGCCACTTTCTGCGTAATGCATCCATGTAACGATCCCTCAGGTCAGTTAGCCTGAATAGCCTAATGTGTTCGGGTTAAGCGAGGCGCAGCCGGACGGCACGCCTCATCAAAGGATTATTTCGCGGCGGCTTCGCGCCACTGCTTGATGTAGTCCAGGCGTTTTTTCTGCTGCAGGTATTCCAGCAGGGTTTCATCCACCGGAATCGGCTTCAGGGCGTTGCCGAGTTTTTTGGTCATGCCGTCGATGTCGTTGTCACCGTCGATATCATTGCGGATGGAAGGAATATCCGCCTGATTAGCGAGGATGTTTTGCCCCTTTTCAGACAGCACGTAGTCAATCCACAGCTTCGCCGCGTTGCTGTTTTTCGCTTCATTGCTGATAAAGGAGACGCGTGACAGCACCAGGGTGTAGTCCTTCGGATAAGCGATACCGAGGGAGGTGTCCGTTTTGGCACGGGCTTCGGCGTAAGAGCCCAGAATGTTGAAGCCAATCAGGTTTTCACCCGAGGAGACTCGCTCCATCATGGTGCCGGTTGAGGACTGAACCGAAAGGCCGCCTTTGGCTACATCGGCGAGCGTTTGGAAGTAATTTGGATCGGCCTTGTGATCCTGTACCGAAAGCATAAAACCGAGACCGGATTTTTCAATATCGTAAGTGGTGACTTTTTTGCTGAATTTTTCGGGCTGGCTGGCGATAAGTTTGGCCAACGCTGCATGGCTGTCAGGCACTTCATTGGCTGGGATCAGGCGTTTGTTATAGATAAAAATGACCGGCTCATAGGTGGTACCGTAGGCCTTGTCTTTCCAGACTGCCCACTTCGGCAACTGGCCTTGCTCCGGGGATTTGTATTCCTGGGCATAGTCGGTGGCGAGCTTTAATGCCGTGTCCATGGAAGAACTCCAGACCACGTCACCGCTGGTACCGCCGGCGGCCTGTTCGCTGATATAACGGTTGTACAGCTCGGTGCTGTTCATGTCGTTATATTCTACTTTGATGCCCGGATATGCGGCCTCAAAGCCCTGAATAAGCGGGGCCGCGGTTTTGGTGTCGGTGGTGGAGTAGAGCACCACTTTGCCTTCTTTGGTCGCGGCATCGATGATTTTTTGATAATCCGCCGGATAGCCCTGAGGCACAGCAGAAAATGCAGAGGTAGAGAGCAGCACGGCAGAAGCAAGGCAAGATATACGTAACTTATTCGACATTATTGTTAACCTCTAGTTACATTTGAGAAACTAAAAATCAACATAACGCATAACGTTTTCCAGGCAAGAGGGGGCGTTTTTTATCTTCACGATTTGTGATTTCGAACGTTGTTTAAGCAATTAACGCCATAAAAACCACGGCAAGAAAGCGTCATTCAGGCGGGCGATAGAAACAAAAAAGCACCCACTGCGAGCAATGGATGCTTTCGAGGTAAAGCCAGATGAAACGGTATTAGAAAGCAGACGTGTCTTTGAAAAGACCCACTTTCAGGTCGGTTGCGGTGTAGATCACACGGCCATCAACCAGTACTTCACCGTCAGCCAGGCCCATGATCAGGCGGCGATTCACAACGCGTTTGAAGTGAATGCGGTAGGTAACTTTCTTCGCGGTAGGGAGAACCTGACCGGTAAATTTCACTTCGCCCACGCCCAGCGCGCGGCCTTTGCCTTCGCCACCGAGCCAGCCGAGGTAGAAACCAACCAGCTGCCACATGGCATCAAGCCCCAGACAGCCAGGCATCACCGGGTCACCAATAAAGTGGCAACCAAAGAACCACAGGTCAGGGTTAATATCCAGCTCGGCTTCCACGTAACCTTTATCAAAGTTACCGCCGTCCTCGGTCATCTTGACTACGCGGTCCATCATCAGCATGGAAGGTGCAGGCAGCTGCGGGCCTTCAGCCCCAAACAGTTCGCCACGCCCTGAGGCAAGAAGATCTTCTTTCGTATAGGATTCGCGTTTATCTACCATGTCTACAGTAAGCCTTTTTATAATGAAGCACGCAGGTTAGCTAACACGTGTACGCTCAACAAGTCCGATCAGTTGTGGTTGAACCAGTTGAGCCAGCGTAGCGGCCACGGAAAGCGCTGGCGAACATCCGGCGCCGAGGCCTGAGCAATACGCTCCTGCACCGCACGCATCAGGGTGTTTTGCCCTTCGCCATCCCACGGGAGATTGGTCAATAACGGCAGGGCATCAGCCACGTCGTCAATTGCCCAAATCGAGAATTTATTTTGCTCGACGGCCTCCAGTACATCTTTATGCAGCGACAGGTGACGTACGTTCGCCAGAGGAATAATAACACCCTGGGCACCGCTAAACTCACGCTGCTGACAAATGCGGAAGAAACCTTCCACTTTTTCATTCAGCCCGCCAACGGGCTGTACACGGCCGAACTGATCCACAGAGCCGGTGATCGCAATGTGCTGATAAATAGGGACGTTAGCCAGGGCACTTATCAGGGCGCAAAGCTCAGCCATGGAGGCGCTGTCGCCGTCAACTTCGCTGTAGGACTGCTCGAAGGTAAGGGACGCCGAAAACGGGATTTGCTGGTCAAGCTGCAGCTCTGACATCAGAAATGCCTGCATGATCATCATCCCTTTGGCGTGAATGTTACCGCCGAGTTCTGCCTTGCGCTCTACGTCCGTAAACTCCCCATCACCGACGTGAACCACGCAACTGATACGGGAAGGTTCACCAAACGCCCGTGGATGACCCGGGAATTCAATGACCGACAGCGCGTTAATCTGGCCGATCATTTCGCCCTCGGTTTCAATCAGGATTTGCTCCATCAGGATTTCATCCTGCATGCGCTCGGCCAGGAAACCTTCGCGCCATTCACGCTGTTCAAGCATTTGTTGGAGCTGTTCGGCGTTAAAGCTGTCTGCTTCGGTAAACGGCGCGACTTCACGCAGCTGGCGTGAAATCCAGGAAGGGCAGAGTGGCAGCATTTCCTGATCGCCCGTGTAGCGGACGGCCTCACGAATCAGCGGTTGCCAGGCATCGGCTGCAGGTGCTGGCAATGACTTCTCAGCGGCTATGGCATAGATCCACTGACACCAAAGCGCCATTTCATCGGCAGAAGCAATTTGCAGATTGTCTTCAAATTCACTGTAGATAGCGGCTGCAGCCAGATCCATCTCCATTTCCTGGAAATCTGCCAGCGAGTCGCGCTCGCCAACCAGGACCAGTTTGAAATCCAACGCTAATGACGGAATTTTTACCGGCAGCGGACGAGTTTCGTCAGGTGAAATCCAGTCGAAACGCCCCTGGGTCATGATTTGTTTCAGGCGTAGCCACAGCAGCGGCTGGGCAAGGACGCTACGCATCGACAGCACCAGGACGCCGCCGTTCACTCGATGGATCAGGCCGGGCTCCAACGACACCTCGCCCGCAAACTGCCGCACGCAGCCGAACAGTTGCTCCGGTTCAACCCAGTCAGCGGCAATAACTTCTCCGCTGGACGCAAAGTTATCGTCAGCGTTCCCGGCCGGGCGCAGGGTGACCCGATTACCTTCAATGAGATAATGTCCGCCGATGATTTCTTCGGCTTCATCATGGGATGCTTCAACGGCCGCGGCGATAAGATCCAGATACTCTTGTTCTTCCGGGGCTTTTATCAGCATTAGATCGACGGAAGAAACGGAAAGGTTGAGTTGCTCAATCCCGTAAACTAAACGAGGTTGAACCGCAGAAAGAGGGGCGGAGTCGGTATCATAAGGCTGTGCAAAAATTTCCTGATAGCTTTCGGTATCAGGCACCAGGGCACGCCAGTCAAGTCGATTAGTCGTCAAAGTCGCTATATTTTTTAATGAGATGTCAAAGGCGCGATTATACAAGAATCGCTCGGGTAGCACACGGATAAAGCAGTAACACAGTTTTATCCCTCTCACAGCTTTGATTTTCAGTTCAGCGAATGGCGGAAAAACTGTTATTCTGAACTAAGTTACACGGTCACACTGAGATCACAATGAAATATCAACAGTTGGAAAATCTCGAGAGCGGCTGGAAGTGGAAGTATCTGGTTAAGAAGCATCGCGAAGGGGAATTAATCACGCGATACATTGAGGCCAGTGCAGCCCAAGAGGCGGTAGAGCAGCTCCTGACGCTGGAGAATGTGCCGGTTCTGGTTCAGAGCTGGATTGATCAGCATATGAACCCCGCGCTGCATAACCGCATGAAGCAAACGATTCGTGCACGGCGTAAAAGGCATTTTAACGCTGAGCACCAGCATACCCGCAAGAAATCCATCGATCTGGAATATCTTGTCTGGCAACGTCTGGCCGGGCTTGCTCAACGTCGCGGCAATACGCTTTCGGAAACGGTTGTTCAGCTGATTGAAGATGCGGAGCGCAAAGAGAAGGTGGAAAGCAAGATGTCGACGCTTAAGCAGGATCTGCAGGCTATGCTCGGTAAAAAATAAAGCACTGAAAGCGTTACACGACCTCGCCATCGCGAAGTCTCAGACAATAAAAAACCCCGCCATGGCGGGGTTTTTGTTCAAGGAAGGGTAACTTATGCCGCAGGCTGAGTTACAACTTCTTTGATACCTTTAACTTCGATCTCAACGCGACGATCTGGAGCCAGGCAGTCGATCAGTTTAGCTTTAGGCGCTACTTTGTCACAGGTGTTGCCGGTAACTGGGTTAGCTTTGCCCATGCCACGTGGAGAGATTTTGTTCGCTGGGATACCTTTAGAGATCAGGTAATCAACAACGCTCTGTGCACGTTTTTCAGACAGTTTCAGGTTGTACTGCTCGGAACCGATACGGTCGGTATAGCCCAGAACAACAACGGAACCATCTTTAGGATCCAGGTTGCTCAGCTGGGTGTACAGCTGATCCAGTGCCTGCTGACCTTCTGGCTTCAGAGTTGCTTTGTTGAAGTTGAACAGAACGTCAGACTTCAGAGTGAAGTGTTTGGTCTGTACTTCTGGAGCTGGAGCTGGAGCCGGAGCTACAACTGGTGCAGCTTCTTCCTGCTGGCCAAAGCGGTAGGAAACACCTACGCTCAGCATGCCGTTATCAGGACGAACGCCAACGGTCTGTGCATCACCGATGTTGTTAACCCACTGGTATTCCAGACGGGTAGCGATGTCACGGGTAACTGCCCACTCAACACCACCAGCGAATACTGGGGAAACACCGGTGTCGTGGTTTTTACCAGCGATGGTGTTTGTAGAGTCTGCACGCCATACCATGCCGCCCAGACGGGTGTAGATGTCCAGGTCGTCAGTGATTGGGTAACCCAGTTTGGTGGTCAACTGTACGCCCTGAGCTTTGAAGGCACCGCTAGTTACGCTACCTTTGTAAGGCATACGGCCAAGCCAGTCGTAACCCATTTCAAAACCAACGTACGGGTTAACCTGATAACCACCGAAGGCACCAGCGCCCAGCTGGCTTTCGTGGGTGTTACCGTTGTTTTGCAGGGCCTTGTTATACCAGCCGGTATCGTGGAACTGAGACCAGCCCAGTTTACCACCTGCATACCAGGTGTTATCTTTCGGTGCGGCCTGCGCTACGGTAGCGAAGCCAGCCAGTGCCACTGCAATCGCGATAGCTGTCTTTTTCATTTTTTGCGCCTCATTATCATCCAAAAGGCCATGAGCTCTAAACCAATTTAAAGCCCAGGGTTAAATCCTTCGCCCGGGTTTACGCTCAATTGTTACTCTACCGATATATCGGTGTTATGAAGAGCAACCCTGGCGAGGTAAAGTCTACAACGTAGTTGGAAAGTTACAAGTGTGAAGTCCGTCAGGCATATGAAAAAAAACGACTTGCATACATATTTTTTTACAGAATGGACTGTTTTTTGAGCGGCGCACCTATCCAATAAACCCCGTCAAACCGCCATATGACGGGACTTTTTGAATCATGACAGCGGATTATATGGCATACGTAAAAAATTCCAGGATTTCTCCTAAATTTACTTAATGATACAAACTAGAATGAATTTTTAGGCCATTTCGTGGTCTTGAACCGGATGTTCCTGTGCTGGTTGGACGCATAATAAAGCCCATCGCATTGCCAGCTTCGGCTGCTATTGTCAGCCGTAAATGTTCTTCATCTGTTAATTCTTCCGTAAGCCAGCCGATGACTACGCTGTAATTTCCCGTCTGCAAAGCTTTCACCATGGCATCAACGGTGCAGAGAGGATCTAACTGATTTGCCTGCATCACTTTTGCCAGCGGCAGCCCAGCCGCCTGCAGCCATGTACGGCTGAGTTTTTGCTGCGGCGTTAGCCATAGCTGCCAGCGGGATTGTTGTCCCAACTGCTGTAATAAAGGTAGCAGAATAAACTGCGTAACCCATGGGCTCTCTTCGCTGTAGACCACTTCACTGATTAACCCCTGTACGCTGTTATCAGAGAGAGACTGCGCCGGGGTGTGCGCAGTAACTGCAACATGACGAAAGTGAGTTTGAGCGTTATGTGAGTGCATAGTGAGTCCCGCCTAATGGGTTACTGTATACATATACAGTAATGTCTGTGCGAACAAAGATCAACCGGAATTTCGGAAAGTGTCTCGCATTTTCCGTACGCAAAAGCGACACCGATGAAATTGTCGTTGCCATTAGCTTTAACCTTACTTATTTTCAGGGATTAAGAGGGTTAGTAACTAAAGCAGCTATTTACCAGTTGATATATAAGGACATATTATGAAAAAGGTGACATTTCTTAGAATTCATAAATCACGGAAATATCTTTCGTCACTGGGTAAAATCGGCTACAGACCGTTATTTGGCGGTTATAGTCTGACCGTCGACGGTGTGGTTTTTGCTATGGTGGCGGAAGGTGAGCTTTACCTGCGAGCTTGTGAACAGTGCGCGGAATATTTCATCCAAAAGTCGGCCCCACCGCTGATGTACAGTAAACGGGGGCTCCCAGTCGCACTGAATTACTATCGTGTCGATGAAGAGCTTTGGGAAAATCCCGATAAACTCGTCCAGCTCTCTTCCCTGGCTTTACGAAGCGCCCAACGGGAGAAGACACAAATTAAGATACGTTCTCGCCGCCTTAAGGATCTCCCCAATCTTTCCCTGAATATTGAAGTTATGCTTCGTGAGGTGGGCATTAATGATCCACATACGCTTCAACTCTTTGGGGCAAAACGGTCATGGCTAAAATTACGCAGTACCCGGAAAACGGTAGGTATTAAAGTACTGCTCGCGCTTGCAGGCGCTATTCGTGGTGTTCATGAGGCTGTACTGCCTGCTGATGTTCGCAAAGAATTGACGGACTGGTGGCGCCGCTATGAGCAGCGGCGCCAGCCTTATTCTGAGCACTGAGAGATTTGTTGCTGAAGACGAGAGATCTCTGGCAGAAGCGCAATTAATAACCCAATTTGTTGCAGCACCAGGGGTTCTTTTGTGTCTGCCCGAGTCTCAAGCTGCGAGATGCGGGCGGAGAGCCCTGTAAGGGCAGCCTGAACGCGTCCTTCATCGACAGGCAAGTGATGCAGTGCGTCATCAACGTAGCAGACGGCGTCATCAAGCAACATTAACGTATCGCCGTGGTTGAGTTTTTCCCTGTGCGCACCTAATGCAGAGATATAGCTGTTAAACGAGTGGTTCAGGCAAAGCAGACGGAACGCCGCTTCCCGCATCTCAGCGGAGACTCGAGGCTCGGAAGACATATTTGAAACCACGGAGGCCAGCTCGGCGTCTCTGTTATGGGCATCCCGCCGGGCAATGCGATATTCCAGGCGGTTATCACGTCCCTGATGGTACTGCTCAAGAATGGCATCGAGATAGCGACAATTGGCGTTGAACGCACGTTCAACGACTCGTGAAAGCCGGCGGAATTGCCAGTCAGGCCAGATGAAACTCACCGCCGCCCAGGCTATTGCGCAGCCTAAGAGGGTATCAATCACGCGCGGGAGAGCGACTTCAAAACCTTCTCCTAGCAGATTAAAACACAGTAATACCAGCAGAGTAATAAACATGGTGGCGTGGGCGTATTGCACATTGCGGAAAGCGAAGAACAGCACGCCAGTAATGACGATCAGTATCAACTGGCCTTCGAGAGACGGGACAAGCCAAAGTAAAGGCAGGCCAACGGCCACCCCAACCAGCGTGCCGATGATACGCAGGGCTAAGCGTCGCCGGGTTGCACTGTAGTTGGGCTGGCAGACAAACAAGCTGGTCAGAAGTATCCAGTAACCATGCTGCAAACCCGTAAACTGAATAAACGCATAGCCCACACAAAGCACCAGGGACATACGCACCGCGTGACGAAAGAGTGCGGATTCAGGCGTGAGGTTAAGCTTCAGCCGCTGCCAGATATCATCGAAGCCGGTCAGCTTGTCGTCGGCCAGACGATTCTCGGGATCGTTCTGCGGCTCAGCTATCGCCTGTTCTGATTCAATGTTTGCCAGTTGCGCATCAATTGCCCTCAAGTTTGTAATCAGAAAGCCTAACGCTTTTATCTCAGACGTTGTTGCATGGCTGGCACGAATTCGGTCCAGAGCGGAGTCCAGATGAGTAAATGCGCGTTCAAACCGTGGGTCGTGCTGATAAGGGACTCGCAGCAGGATTGATCGAGAGAGCTGCTGGCAGGCATGAGATTGCATCGTTAGCAGACGCTGAAAGCGGAACATCACGTCGCTATAGCGAAACTTATCGCGTAAGGCCTGGTACTGAATATGAGACGAGCTCGCCCGCTCGTGAATATCCTGGGCTACGAAATAATAGTGAAGTGTTCGACGAGTCCCTCTCTGCCCCCGATCGCCGCGGAGGCGAGTCAGTAATGAGCTTTTCGTCTGGTTTAGCGTGGTGACTAACTGGCTGTTAGCCATGGCCAACTGGAGCATTGGAGCCTGGCTTTCTTCTTCGATATCAGGATCAAACAGTGCGGCTTTAATTTCCAGAAAGTTAGCGAGGCTTTCATAACAGCGTGCCAGGTTGTCCTGCAGGGGCCGAATCGGGAAAATTAAATGGCCTGCTAAGGTCAGCAGGTTATACCAGACGGCGCCGGCTAAAAGGAACAGTGGTTGCTGATACCAGTGCTCGTAGAGGGAAATACCGAGCATCGTGTAGATAGCAATCAGTAATGCACCAAAGGCAATGGTGGCATAGCGTTGGCCCAGACCTCCAAGGAGGATAAATCCGCTGGTGGAGACCGTTAAGCCCACTGCAAACAGCCACGGCCAGGGAAAGAGCAGCTCAACAGACGCTGAAGCAATGAAAAAGCTGACTAAAGTGATCACTAAATTTCGTAGCCTACCACTTACCCGGTCGTCGAGATCGGCCAGGGCGGCAGCCACAACGCCAAGCGTGAGGGGGATCGTCAGCTTGACTTCACCGAGCCACCACGGCAGTGCCGCAGTGCCTGCAAGGGCAATAAATATGCGCAAGTTGTAAAGCCAGGCGCTGTTCCAGGTGTAACGACGTACCAGTGGGCTTAGGGTCAGCACAACGGCTCCTTACTGGAAACGGCGACGTGCATTGGATTCGCGTGCTGCTCTTGCCACTTCGACTGGAACAACCCGGCGACCAACGGGCCATAACGCAATGGCAGCAATCTTGAAGTTCGCAATTCCTACAGGGATCCCAATTACGGTAATACACTGCGCGATGCCCGCCATGATATGCATAATGCACAGCCACCAGCCGAAGAAGATCAGCCAGAGAACATTCAACAGGGTCCCCCCCGTATTTAGCAGCGTATTTTTACCCTGTGGATTAAGCTCATCCACATGAATGGCTTCATTGCCGTAGGGCACAAAGGAAAGCTTGGTGATTTCCCAGCAGGAGCGAGTCAGTGGCAGGGTGAAAATCAGCACAATACTCACCAGCGTGGCAAATAGCCAGGAGAGGGTGGTCAAGAACCCACCCAGCACGAAGTTCAGAACATTAAGTACGGTACGCATAGTGACGCTTCCCTGACAGAAAAATAAAGAGTGATTAACCGCAGAAATTATAACGCGTTTTTACTCTGGAGCGTCATTCCATCGGCAGTTAAACTTGAGCCATAACTCTTACATTGGATCGGGCAACGTAATGGAACTCAAAGCAACTTCTCTTGGCAAGCATTTAGCTCAGCACCCATATAACCGGGTCAAACTGCTGCCTGCCGGCGTTGAGGTTAAAGGCGAACGCCACGAATATCTTATTCCATTCAATCAGTTAATCGCGATTAACTGTAAGCGTGGCCTGGTTTGGGGAGAGCTTGAATTCGTTCTTCCAGATGACAAAGTGGTTCGCCTGCACGGTACCGAATGGGCGGAGACCCAGCGCTTTTTCCATCATCTGAGTTCGCTCTGGCTCAACTGGAGCACGGAGATGAGTGAAGTTGCTGCCGAAGTATTAACCGCTCAGCGAGAGGAGATTGCGCAGCGCACTCGTAAGGAGGTGTGGTTCCGGAGAAGTGATATGCAGGCGTTACAGGATAACCTCCGCGCAGCTATTTCAGCCCTCCCGCTACCGCATGCCCGACTTGGTGAATTCGAAAATTGCCGGGAAGCGTGGGCCATATGTAAAGCCTGGCTTGAACAGGGTGAAGAGCGCCGACACCAGCGTAATAGCGCTTATACCGAACGGATGCTGGAAAAATATGCCGCTTTCTTTGAGCAGGTTGAAAGTTCGCCGCTGAATCCGTCTCAGGCCAGGGCGGTGGTGAATGGAGAAGATTCGCTCCTGGTGCTGGCTGGGGCCGGTAGCGGCAAAACCTCCGTTCTTGTGGCGCGTGCCGGATGGTTGTTACAGCGCGGTGAAGCAACAGAGGAGCAAATCCTGCTGTTAGCCTTTGGCCGTCAGGCCGCGCAGGAAATGGATGAGCGTATAGCCAGCCGCCTTAATACCGAAGCGATTTCTGCCAGAACTTTCCATTCACTGGCGCTACACATTATTCAACAGGGGAGCAAAAAAGCCCCTCGAGTCAGTGAACTTGAGAGCGACACAGCGGCTCGCCATCAGTTGCTGATCGACAGCTGGCAGCAGCAATGCCGGGAAAAGAAGGCAATGGCCAAAGGCTGGCGGCAATGGCTTAGCGAAGAGCTTGAGTGGGATGTTCCAGAAGGTGAATACTGGCAGGACAAACGCCTGGCGAAGCGGCTTGCCAGCCGGCTCGACCGCTGGCTCGGCCTGATGCGGATGCACGGAGGTTCACAGGCTGAAATGATAGACAGCGCGCCAGAAGAGGTCAGAGAACTCTTCACTAAACGTATTAAGCTGATGGCGCCATTGTTAAAAAGCTGGAAAGCTGCCCTGAAAGCCGAAGAGGCGGTAGATTTCTCCGGGCTGATTCATCAGGCAATTAATGCACTCGAAAAGGGACGTTTTATCAGCCCGTGGAAGCATATCCTTGTCGACGAGTTTCAGGACATTTCCCCCCAGCGGGCCGCCTTACTGGCTGCTTTAAGACGGCAGAATTCCCATACTTCGCTTTATGCCGTGGGAGATGACTGGCAGGCAATCTATCGATTTAGCGGAGCAGAAATGACGCTCACCACGGCATTTAGCCACCATTTTGGGGAGGGTGACAGCTGCGCTCTGGATACTACGTATCGTTTTAACGACCGAATCGGCGAGATTGCTAACGGTTTTGTACAGCAAAATCCGTATCAACTGCGTAAGCCGCTCAATAGCCTCTCTAAAGGGGACAAAAAAGCGGTAACTCTGCTTGCCGATGACAGGCTCGATGATTTGCTGGACAAGCTTAGTGGGTACGCCTTGCCCGAACAGCGAATTTTGGTGCTGGCGCGGTATCACTATTTGCGTCCGGAAAGTCTGGAAAAAGCCTCCACGCGATGGCCTAAGCTCAACATCGATTTTATGACTATCCACGCCAGCAAAGGGCAGCAGGCGGACTATGTGATCATTCTTGGTTTGCAGGAAGGAAAAGAAGGTTTTCCGGCACCCGCGCGGGAGTCAATCATGGAGCAGGCGC
This sequence comes from Cedecea sp. AS113, assembly GCF_037152415.1. Classification (NCBI taxonomy): domain Bacteria; kingdom Pseudomonadati; phylum Pseudomonadota; class Gammaproteobacteria; order Enterobacterales; family Enterobacteriaceae; genus Cedecea; species Cedecea sp. AS113. Next base: position 8,093 of record NZ_JBBCMI010000011.1, on the reverse strand, counting down.
TCCTGCCACAGCCGGAGGATTTTCCGGACGCAGAGGAGCGGCGTTTACTTTATGTCGCGCTGACGCGAGCACGTCATCGGGTCTGGCTTATGTTCAACAAGCAGGAACCTTCTGTCTTTGTTGAGGCACTTAAGCGGCTGGGTGTGCCTGCGGCTAATCGCCCGTGATTATTTCAGGCGTTCATTCAGATAGCGTTGGTAATCCGGAATAAGAATATCCACGCTCTCATTGAAGCCCGGAGAGTGAATAATAAAGTCTGCGGTAGAAAGGTTGGTGGCGACCGGGATATTCCAGACGGTCGCCAGGCGCAGCAGGGCCTTAACGTCGGGATCGTGAGGAACGGCATTGAGCGGGTCCCAGAAGAAAATCAGGACATCAATTTTACCTTCGGAAATTAACGCGCCTACCTGTTGGTCGCCCCCCATTGGGCCACTGAGCATGGCGTTGACTTCAAGCCCTGTTGCTCGCTGAATTAAATTACCCGTTGTCCCGGTGGCATAGAGAGTGTGGTTGGCAAGCGTTGCTTTGTGGCGCTGTACCCACTTCAAAAGCGCGTCCTTACAGTGATCGTGGGCAACCAGTGCGATATGTTTTTTTACCGCAAGGGTGCGGGTTGTTAGTTCCATTCTCTTTTCCTGGGTAGTTTTAGGCTGCTAACAGATTACTAAAAGCGTCCGGGGCTGCAAGAGCAGAACGTCAAAAAAGCGAGGTATCTCGAGGCATTGCTATGGGTTGTGGGTCTCATTTGCCCAGCGTAGAAAACGCGCCCGTGTCGGATTATCGGCCTGGCTGAACCAGTATCTCAGCCGTTGCTCTGTTAGCACTTCAGACTGCGCCGGTGGAAGATCTGGATTAGCCTGGGCAAATTGCAGAATACCTTCGTTGGCCATGCGGTTTGCGAATCCGGGCATTGAAGCTTTTTTTCCTGATTTGTTATAGCGCTGTGTCTCTTCTTCATAATCCGTTCCGGTTGGATCGGGTTTTATCTCCAAAATATCGGTTCGGATGGGAATGGAATGCCCCTGTCCGTCCTGCAGCTTAATTTGAAAGACGGCTCCAGAATGATTGGGATCTTTTAGCGGTAGAACAATATTGACCTGATCTATCTCTTTGGTGTCAAAACTGATCACCGTCGGGGGGGAAACCCCAGAAGATCGGCTGCGTGCGTTGTTTATTTTTTTTTCAACGCGCAGAACCAACTGATGAGGCCCATTATCTATTTCGATGCTGTCCGCCCCTTTAAGGAGCGAGCTGGAAACTCTTTTACCATCCAGAACCAGTAAATCCACATCGGCGGAAAGGCGCAGCGTGGTTCCCCATACCAGGGTTGGCAGCATCAATATTAGCCCTGCAAGTGGCAGACCTGCTCTCATTTCACTCTCCCTGGTGAACATGCTGAGTGGATATTTCAAAGTTTTTCCTGAGACCTGTTTATTAACATATAGACATATTTTCATAAATTGCGCGCCTGAGTATCCAGTAGAAAGATGGCTGGGTGACGGGGTTTGGCATACACTTCAGACAACATCTTAGGGGGCGCTATGAAACAAAGTGATATCGAAAATATCCTGAAAACCACCCGTACCATTGCGCTGGTGGGGGCCAGCGACAAGCCCGAACGTCCGAGTTATCGGGTGATGGATTACCTGCTCAAACAAGGTTATGAGGTTATTCCTGTGTCGCCGAAGGTCGCGGGTAAAACGCTGTTAGGGCAGCAGGGCTATGCCACGCTTGCGGACGTACCGAAGAAAATTGATATGGTCGATGTGTTCCGTAATTCTGAGGCCGCCTGGGGCGTAGCGCAGGATGCCATCGCCGTGGGAGCGAAAACGCTATGGATGCAGCTTGGCGTGATTAATGAGCAGGCTGCGGTGCTGGCACAGAATGCGGGATTAAGCGTTGTCATGGATAAATGCCCGGCGATTGAAATCCCTCGCCTTGGGCTGGCGAAATAAGAAAAACCCCGCATCGGCGGGGTTTTTAATCAGTTACGCAGGCGTGGGGCCTGAAGCTGTTGGCGTATCGAGGCAGCCAGTTCGTCCATTGACGGCTGTTCAGGGTGCTCGTCGTCATCTTCAGAACTGAGCTGAGCTTCGGCGAGATAGGTATGAATCGCCTGGCCATCCTCATCTTCCATGACAACGTGGTACCACGGCGCCGCGCGGAGTGCGCTATTGTCGGCCAGATCGTCTTCCTGCGGCTCATCGAGCGAATACTCGGGGTCAATGTCGACCACTACGCCCAGATAGCCCAGTAAAGAATGGCGAACCTGCTGGCCAATACCGAATTTGCTGGCAATCATAGTCACCTCCCGGGAACATTACTCTGCATACGAATATGCGGGCAATTTCCGCCTTTTCAAGCTACATGACTCGACAGGCAAACCCTTTCAGATACAGCCCTTCTGGGTAGGTTGCGATCACCGGGTGATCGGCCGCCTGGCGGAACTGTTCTATAAATTGTACATCACGCCCGGCATCTACGGCGGCATCGGCGATGATTTTCTGGAATAAATCTGTGGTCATCAGCCCGGAGCAGGAGAAAGTCATCAGAATGCCGCCAGGGTTCAGTAACTGAATCGCTAACATGTTGATGTCTTTATAGCCCCGGCAGGCGCCCGCCAGCTGGTTTTTGTTTTCAACAAATTTAGGCGGGTCCATGACGATGACGTCGAATTTCTCGCCCTGGTCGCGATATTTGCGCAGCAGTTTGAACACATCGTCACGAAGAAACTCGGCTTTGCTGAGATCAAGCTTGTTCAGCTCTACGTTTTTTCTGGCGATATCCAGCGCATCCTGAGAGGTATCCACGCTTACCACCTGGCTGCAGTTACCCATCAACGCGGAAACGGCAAAACCACCGGTGTAGGAGAAGCAGTTCAGGACGCGTTTATTATCAACGTAGCGGCGAGTGGCGAAACGGCTGTCGCGCTGATCGAGGTAATAGCCCGTTTTATGCCCGCCCTGAATGTCTACCAGCAGCTTCATACCGTGTTCTTCGATAGGCAGCAGGGCAGGAGGCAGTTCACCGCTGACCGGCCCCTGAGTCAAAGCCATGCCTTCTTTCTTACGCACGGTCACATCGGAGCGATCGTAAACAGAGCATTCAGGGTAGAGAGACTGCAGGGCGGCAACGAGGGCCGGGCGCTGATATTCTGCGCCGGCAGACAACAGCTGCAGCACCAGGAAGTTGCCAAAACGATCGATAGTCACGCCCGGTAAACCGTCAGATTCACCGGCGATCAGTCGGTAGCTGTCCAGCCCATCACGCTTAGCCAGCCAGTCTCTCCACTGCTGGGCCTGCTGCAGGCGGCGAGTAAAGAAGGCGATATCGATACTTTCAGCCTGATCAAAGGTCCAGACGCGGGCGCGGATTTGCGATTCAGGGGAATATGCCGCTCGGGCTAGCCATTTGCCCTGGCTGTCCACCACATCAACCGTTTCACCGAGACTGGCCTTGCCTTCCAGGCGTGCAACAGCCCCAGAGAAAACCCATGGATGACGGCGCAATAACGACTTCTCACGCCCTTTGGCTAACACTAAACGTACGCTCATAATTTATTTGCTGCTTCGCTAAGAAATGGGCGCCATTTTCCGGTTTAGGGCCGCTAATTGCAATTTATTCACGTGAAAGCCTCACAGAGTGGGTTACTGCCAAAGAAAAAAACACGGGGTTTGTTAGACTTAGAACTGTTTTGAGCGTTCAGGCGGAGGCAATGATGAGTTCAGACAAACAGTGCGTGAAGTGTTGGGTACACGGCATGGTTCAGGGCGTGGGCTTTCGTTACAGCACTCAGCGTGAGGGGGAAAAGCTTGGCTTAACCGGCTATGCCCGTAACCTGGATGATGGCAGCGTGGAGGTGGTGGCCTGCGGAGAGGCGGGGCAGGTTGAAAAGCTACTGGCGTGGCTAAAAGCCGGCGGGCCACGTAGCGCCAGGGTTGATAAAGTTCTGACTGAACCGTATCAACCCGAACGCGAATGGATCAACTTTGGTATCCGCTACTAGATACACTTCACCGGTTTTGGCAGGCCAGCGATTTTTGTGGCCTGTTTGGCCGGGCCTTTCGGGAACAGGCGATAAAGATAGCGGCTGTTGCCTTTCTCTTCGCCGAACTTGTTCGCCATAGCCTTAACCAGCATGCGAATGGCCGGGGAGGTATTAAACTCCAGATAAAACTCGCGTACGAAGCGAACCACTTCCCAGTGCTCTACCGCCAGGGTAATGCCTTCTTTGGCGGCAATCTCTTCCGCCAGCGGCTCGCTCCACTCCTGGCTATTTTTCAGGTAGCCATCGGCATCTGTCTCTATTTCTCTGCCTTCAAAGGTCAACATAGTTATCCGCTATTTACGTCAAATCGGGCGAAGTGTAGCAAATTTTCTCTGTGGGCTTAAGGGCGGAATGCTGCAGGATTGAGGGCAAAAAAAAGAGAATGCACAAGGCATTCTCTTTTAGGGATTACGGCATCAGTTAGTCGCGGCTGGCAAAACCAAGGATGCTCAGCAGGCTAACGAAGATGTTGTAAAGAGAAACATACAGGCTTACGGTCGCGCGGATGTAGTTTGTTTCGCCGCCGCGGATAATGTTGCTGGTCTCAAACAGGATGGCGCCAGAAGAGATCAGGATAAACACCGCGCTAATCGCCAGGTGCAGAGCCGGGAGCTGCAGGAAGATGTTTGCCACCATACCAATCAGCACAACCACCACGCCCGCCATCAGCATGCCGCCGAGGAAGGACATGTCTTTACGTGTTGTCAGCACATAAGCAGAGCAGCTAAAGAAGACCAGTGCGGTACCACCCAGCGCCAGGCCAATAACATCACCCATGCCTGCGGACAGATACGCATTCAGCATTGGCCCCAGGATATAGCCCAGGAAGCCGGTAAAGGCGAATGCAGACAAAATGCCCACTGGTTTATCCGCAGTTTTGTAGGTCAGGAACATCAGGCCGTACATGCCGACCAGCGTCAGAATCAGCCCTGGAGAAGGCAGCATCAGTACGGTGCTGGCGGTTGCCGTCAACGCGGAAAATGCCAGCGTTAAACTCAGCAGGAAATAGGTATTACGTAGCACCTTGTGGGTGCTGAGCAGTGACGAACGGTCACGCGAGGAGGTAATAATGCGATCCATTCTAAACTCTCTCTTTTTTACAGGTGTTTTATGGTCATGAGCATAATGCCCGCCTTTATTAGACAAAAGCCTTTTTACCCATCTTTACCTCGTGCAGTTTATCACATTGTAAAAAATTAATGCCATAACACCCACTTATAGGTGGCTGAAAAATATTGCTTTATTACCTAAAGCCGACTAAGAGTGTTAGCCGTACCGTCGTTAAATAACATTAATAAGGCGTAGGTCATGAAAGCAAACAACAACACATTCTCAAAATCATTGGTTGCTCTGGGTCTGCTCAGCGCTATTTCCAGCGCATGGGCAGCAGACGTTCCGCCAGGAACCGAGCTTGCAGCCAAACAGGAGCTGGTACGTAACAACGGCAGTGAACCGGCATCGCTGGATCCCCACAAAGTGGAGAGCGACGTTGAAAGTAATATTATCGGCGACTTTTTTGACGGCCTGATTCGCGTCAAAAACGATGGTTCTATCGAACCTCATCTGGCCGAAAAATGGGATAACCAGGACAACAAAGTCTGGACATTCCATCTGCGTCCGGGGATTAAGTGGTCCAACGGTGAACCTATCACTGCGCAGGACGTGGTCTGGAGCTGGAAGCGTTTAGTCGATCCTAAAACGGGCTCCCCTTACGCAACTTATCCCGGCACGATGCATATCGAAAATGCCAATGACATTGCCGAAGGCAAAAAGCCGGTCGATAGCCTGGGTGTGAAGGCGCTGGATGCCAACACCGTTCAGGTGACGCTGGACCAGCCAACGTCGGCCTTCCTGCTGATGCTTGGCCATACGTCTATGGTACCGGTGAGCGAAGCTGCGGTAGAAAAATTTGGGGATAAATGGACCCAGCCGGCCAACTTCGTGAGCAGCGGTCCGTATAAGCTGTCGCAGTGGGTGGTGAACGAGAAAGTCGTCGGCGAGCGTAATAAGCAGTACTGGGACGATGCTCATACGGTGATTAATAAGGTGACTTATCTGCCTGTGACTTCCGGTACAGCAGATATAAACCGCTATAAAGCGGGTGAGATCGACATCACCTATACCGTGCCGGAAACGCTGTTTGCCTCACTGAAAAAATCGATTCCGGACCAGGTCCATATCACGCCTTATCTGTCCACTTACTATTATGAATTCAATACCACCAAAGCGCCGTTTAACGACCCACGCGTTCGTCTGGCATTAAACCTGGCGCTGGATAAAGATATCATCGCCGGTAAGGTGTTAGGGCAGGGGCAAAAGCCTGCGTGGCTGGTAAGCCAACCTAAAATTGGCGGGATAACGCTTAAGCCTGCGGAGTACGGTAGCTGGAGCCACGATAAGCGTGTCGCTGAGGCGAAGAAATTGCTGGCAGAGGCGGGCTTTAACGAATCTCATCCGCTGCAGTTCAACCTGCTTTATAACACCTCGGAATCTCACCAGCGCATTGCCATTGCGGCCAGTTCAATGTGGAAGAAGAACATCGGCGTCGAGGCGAAGCTCCAAAACCAGGAATGGAAAACCATGCTGGATACCAAACGTACCGGCAATTATGACCTGGTGCGCTACGGCTGGATTGCCGACTACGATGATGCGGCGACCTACCTGAATAACTTCCGTACCGGCGATAGCCAGAACAGTTCCAAATACAGCAATCCTGCCTACGATGAGATCATCGCTAAGGCTTCACAGGCCACCACCCAGGAAGAACGTGCGAAGTACTATCAGCAGGCCGAAGATATTCTTGCGAAAGACGTCCCGACCATCCCTGTCTACCACTATGTGAAGGTTCAACTGGTGAAACCTTACGTAGGAGGTTATGCACCGAGCACGCTGGGCAAATATTTAACCCAGGATCTCTACATCAAAAAGCACTAATGCTGGCGCTGCCCTCTCCGGAGGGCAGAAAAGCGGCTTGAAACTGAGCATGTTGCTGCTGTTTCAGGCAAATAACACAAATATGATGAAATTTCAGGCGATTGAACAAAATCGTGCTTTACATGAAGTATGGGTATGTTTATAGTTCGCCTCGTTGGAAGTGTGGCCGAGCGGTTGAAGGCACCGGTCTTGAAAACCGGCGACCCGAAAGGGTTCCAGAGTTCGAATCTCTGCGCTTCCGCCAACATTCGAAGGGGTTGCCGAAAGGCGACCCCTTTTGTTTTTGGGGTGTTGGTATAGTGTTGGTATATTCACTTGGTATATTCTTGTTCTTAGCCCTCTCATTTTCTCTCTGTTTTGCTCAGTACCGGTGCTGCGAGTGTTGGTGAAATTTTCACTTTTCGGTCATACGTCGTCACCTGACTTTCCGTTTTATGGCCTGAGAAGAGTTGTTTGTCTCTGCTGCTCCCTTCGTAATCTGAAATAGCCTTGGCCTTAATGTCGTGGAATATTCCAGGCACAGCGTGGCCAAGTTTTAAAGCTGCTGCTTTCTTTGCCTTATTCCACCAGGTGTTGAACGTTTTCTTATTCATGGCGCCCCCTGATGGCCCTACATATGAGATATAAATTTTTCCTTTTGGCTATCCTGTGCATCAGTCTGGCAGGCTGCACGACACTTTATTACCGATAGCCATTATGAGAAAGCTAATACCTGCTGTTGTGCTGCTACTCAGTGGCTGCATAAATGTCTATGGGCCAGTAAAGCCAGGCGCTCAGGGAGACTCTACTCAACCAAAAGCTCCGGGTATGGATGATGCGGCATCGATCGTTAAAATTGGTAACCGTAAACCGCAAGAACTTTTCAATGCAGTAACAGCTTACTATCAGCAAAAAAGGCTTAACCCGACGGTGCAGGACAACACCACCGGTATAGTAGCGGCTGTTAGTAGTGATGAGGGAGTAGTAAGTACCTATCTGGACTGTTCCGCGCTTCCGCAAACACAAAATATACAGGAGCAATCAAGAATTGTGACCCAGATATGGAGTGCAGGAGAAGGTAGCAATGTGAGCGTGGTTGTTACAGGAGTTGTGGGTTTAGTCACTTCGGATG